>CAYSRH010000084.1:0-7909 GCA_964433245.1 uncultured Bacteroidales bacterium
ATTATGATTAAAATGTGTACCCAATCGAAAGTATGGTCGTAAATTTTAAACATATGAACCGTTCTTTTTTTTTCTTTCTGCTGATCATTATATTAAGTTTTCCTTCCTGTACAAAAACGAAATTGTAACAGTATTTTCATAAAAAACGTTTGGAATAACCAAAAGTTGGATATACTTTTGGCAGCTTAAACAGCAGCTATGCCGTTATGAGAATCAAAAAGTATCTCTTTGCCGGAATTGTTTTTTTCTCACTCATCTTAATGGGAGAAACAAAAGGCAATCCGCTGTCTGATGATGCACGTATCAGCTTATTGACATGCCAGCCCGGCAATGATGTGTATTCTGTATTCGGACATTCTGCCATTCACGTATCAGATCCTGTTTCAGATGTTGATCTGGTGTTTAATTACGGTGTTTTCTCTTTCAGCAGTGATCATTTTATCTGGAATTTCGTACGGGGCAAAACAGATTATAAACTCGCCATACAAAGCATGAACAGATTCAAACAGGAATACCATGCTGAAGGACGGTGGGTTGTCTCTCATACCTTCAATCTAAATCGAAGGCAAAAAAATGAACTATTAGCCTTTCTACTCGAAAACAGCAAACCGGAAAATGCCACCTACCGCTACAACTTCTTTTTTGATAATTGTGCAACAAGAATCAGGGATGTTCTCTTCAATATTATTCAGGACAGTATAAAGATAAATTACCGGGCGGATTATTTCTTTACGCCACCGGATATACACGAAAAAAAGAGTATCTTAATAAATAATCACAAGAACAATCCTCGTTATACTTTTCGCAATCTTATTGATCTTTACCTTCAAAACCATCCCTGGTTGGATTTTGGCATTGACATTGCTTTGGGAAGAGATACAGATAAAACTGCTTCTTTATATGAACAAATGTTTTTGCCTGATTTTTTGATGTTTATACTATCCAACGCTACCCAAAAGATCAATGGCGTCAGATTTCCTGTTGTTTCAAACTATGATATGCTTGTAAACCCGGCAAAAAAAATAGAACCTAAATCACTTTCTTTTCTTTTTCATCCAACATTTATTATGTTGATTGTTTTGATCTTATCTGTTATTATTACAATCTATGGTTTAATTGATAAGAAAAGTTGTTATATTTTTGATGCTTCTTTATTTATTTTGCTGGGACTGGTTGGCTTATCCATCTTTTTTATCAGCTATTTCAGCGCACATCCTGTTGTGCGACCAAATTTCAACCTGCTTTGGATCCATCCTTTGCATTTGTTTTTTGGTGTTCTGCTATTGTGTAACAAAAATAAGCCCCATATTTATTCTTATCATTATCTTTCAATAACGCTGCTTATCATGTTTTTCTTTGTCTGGATTTCCGGGATACAACATGTTCATCCGGCATCCATGATGATTGCTGTTATTTTGTTTATTCGGGGTGTTTTTGGGCTGCGTTTCAGAAAAAAATTAAAACAGAGAAAGGCTTCACTATCTTAAATTTTAATTTCTTTCGTTGCATTGACAAATAACACATCACCCATGTCCTCATATCCGAGAAAGATTTTTTCTTCATCATCCTTTATATTCTCGGTCAGAAAACCAATCATGGTCAGCCCTGCTTTAAAAGAATTTTTATGTACATGGGTTTTCAGGCTTACCTCTTCATCGTAAGGAATCAGTTTTACATTTTTATATGATATGGGCAATCGTCCGGTGTTGATTAAGTCCCTGAGTTTTTCCTTTGTTGATTCTTTTTGTCCCTCTTCGCTCAAAAGAAAAATCTTTATTTTGCTGTTTTTCCAATCCGGATGCCCCATGATAATATAGCTCAAATAGATCATAAGATTGATATTGTTAACATCTAATTTTTGGATCCATATATGGATGCCTTCTTTAAAATTAGAGCCTTTGTTGGAAGCTCCGAGGATCGCCACATCATAATTTCCGGATCGCACCAAATTTAAATTATCAATAATTTGATGAAGGTTATCAGGATTTTTCTTGTCAAATTCAAACAGGATGGTGTTATTACACATTCCTGATATGCCGGGCAACTGTATTACCTGGGCAATTGCGGATGTATAGGAAGGCGAGACAATGGTATCAACATACACGTTGCTTTTATAATTTTCAACCCTGTCAGTTAGTTCTCCCATTACTTTCTCAGATTTTTCGTGCATGGATTTGGAATAATAACCCTGTATAAACTTGATATATGTTCCGAATCCGTGTTTATAAGAGACCCATGTCATAAGACGAAAGGCATTGTCTCTTTCCGATGTATATTCAGAAACACAAACAACAGCAGGGTGCCAGCTCATCTCTTTGACTCCGGCAGAAGGTCTTTGCAGGTACACCTGTAACTTGCGGTTTAACTGAAACAGGACACTTCTGATAATTGATTCCATCCCTCCCCGTTCTTTATGATAAGAACTGATCCTGAAATAAATGATCATGATCATAACAAAAGCAAGGATTGTAAAAAGCGTGTCAATTTTAAACATTAAAAAGATCGCAAACAGAAAACCACACAAAGAAAGAGCAGGGTGCGACTTAAATACCGGACGGTAAGAAGGGCTGCTCCCAAAATGATTCATAAAAGATATCAGGCACAATGATCCATAAGTGACCATAAAAAACATGGTGATGATGATTGCCACAGCATTGATATCCCCGATGACGACAAAGACAAAAGCAATAAGAAGGGCAACCAGTGTAGCATTATAGGGTTCATTCGTAGTGCTTTTCCCTTTCGCCAGAAAGCGATTTCCTTTTAGAGAAGAGAAAGTAAAATCAACACCGAGGGCCTGGAGTGTACGTGGGGCAACAAGAATTGACCCGATGGCAGATGATATTGTAGAAGCTGCAAGCCCTATCGGAATTATATATTTTCCCCAGACCGCAACCTCAGCCATTACCAATTGTTTGTCAAGAAGCATATCCGTTGACACCGAAGTCACCAGCTTATAAGAAATCAAAACATAGAGGATAAGACCTGAAATAGTTGCAATGATCGTTCCTTTTGGAATTGATTTCGCCGGATTTTTCAGGTCACCGGACAATCCTACTCCGGCAGTCATACCCGTAAAAGCAGGGAAAATAATAGCAAAAACAATAAAAAACTGGTCCATATTTTGCCACTGTCCCTTCATAAAATCAGGTGTGGCAGAAAGATGTTCAGGAGACCCAATAAAAAATAACAATAGAGAAAGAGCTAAAATTGACACCACTATGTAAAGGGTTATCATTCCTATATTGGCTCCCTTTTTTAATATCAAAAATGCAAGTAAGAAAAATGCCGGTATGCTGATTGCCTGACGTGGCAACATAATATTCTTCTCGTTGGCAAACCAGTTAAAAAGAAATTCAAATGCTTCCGTAAAAGCAATAATATAAAAAGCAACACTAATGGCCTGTGAAAAGAAAAGAGCGATCCCTATTGTTCCTCCGAGATTAAGTCCGAATGAACGGGAAATAATATAATATTCTCCACCACCTTCTACCCTTTGGTTGGTTGCAATTTCAGAAATTGCGAATGCCGTGGGAATGGTCACCATATGGGCCACCAGTATAATCAATAACACACCCCAAAAACCCAGCATTCCAAGTGCATAACCAAAGCGAAGGAATAAAATCGCCCCGAGAATTGTTGCAATGGCAGTAAAAAATACCGCAGCAGTACCAAATGATTTTGTTTCAGGCATCTTTTTGTAATGTTTTTTTTATATTTGACTTTTTACCGAATATTAAACATACAAATCTAATAACAAAAAACAATATCAATGATAAGAAAGAAAAAAACACTGCTATTACTTTTTTTAGTCATTAGTATATTTTGTTCCGGACAACAAAATGAAGTTCAATATTTATCAGGAAAAGATAAAGACAACAGAATTGACTGGGAATTCTTTTGCACTGGCGGAAGGAACTCAGGGGTATGGACAAGCATCCCTGTACCTTCTTGTTGGGAATTAGAAGGTTTTGGTGAATACCACTACGGAAGGAATAAGCAAAAACCCGAACCGGCAGACGTTGAGCAAGGCTTTTACCGACATACGTTTACAGTATCTGAAGACTGGGAAGGAAAAACCGTATATCTTGTTTTTGAAGGCGTTATGACTGATGCCGAAGTAAAGATCAATGGATCGTTGGCCGGACCAGTACATCAGGGTGCTTTTTATGAGTTTAAATATGATATAACAAGCTTATTATCATTTGACAAAGAAAATGTTCTTGAAGTAAATGTTAAAAAATACTCAGACAATGAAAGTGTCAACGATGCAGAAAGAAGAGCCGATTACTGGATTTTCGGAGGCATCTTCAGACCTGTTTATCTAAAGGCAAAACCGAAAGAACATATTGATTATTTTGCTGTTGATGCAAAAGCAGACGGGTCTTTTATATGCCATGTTTTTCCTGTGTCCATAAACACTGCCAGTCAAGTTACCATAAACCTGTTTGATATGAATGGCAACTCTGTCGGACAAGAGATCAGGGCTCCGATCCTTTCAGATTCTGTTGTTGTTGCAGGAAAATTCAACGATATTACACCCTGGAATCCGGAAAACCCTGTCCGGTACAAAGTTCATATTTCTCTTGAAAATGACAACCATATACTGCATGAAAAACAAGATATTATAGGATTCAGGACAGTTGACATAATTCCCAAAGACGGTATTTATGTCAATGGGGTAAAAGTATTTCTGAAAGGCGTTAACAGACATTCCTTCTGGCCTTCCAGCGGAAGGACTACGAGCAAAGATTTAAGTATCAAAGACATTCTTCTTATCAAAGAGATGAATATGAATGCTGTGAGGATGTCACACTATCCTCCGGACAAACATTTTCTGTACGCCTGCGATTCTTTGGGGCTCTTTGTTCTCAACGAACTTGCAGGATGGCAGGCAGCCTATGACACAAAAACAGGAAAAAAGTTAGTGAAAGAAATGGTGGTCAGAGATGTGAATCACCCTTCAATTATCATTTGGAACAATGGCAATGAAACCGGATGGAATGATAGCCTTGATGCTTATTTCTATAAATATGATGTACAGGACAGGACAGTATTACACCCTTATTCCCTGCATAATGATATTGCCACTTACCACTACAAAACCTGGGATTGTTGTGAGGACATCATGTTTGGGGGCAATGACATCTTTATGCCCACAGAATTTCTGCATGGTGTCTTTGACGGGGGTTCCGGTGCCGGATTAGATGATTTTTACAATAAAATGTTGCAAAATCCGCTTGCTGCCGGAGGTTTTCTCTGGGTTTTTGCTGATGAGGGCATTGTCAGAACTGATATGGATGGTTGGATTGATGTGGACGGACACCATGCGCCGGATGGAATTGTTGGTCCATACCGGGAGAAAGAAGGTAGTTTTTTCACGATCAAAGAAATCTATTCTCCTGTCCATGTGCCACAACTACATCTTACACCACAATTCAGAGGAAATATCCCGATAGAAAATCGCTTTTTATATACACCTTTTGATTCATGCACTTTTCATGTATCTCTATCCAAAACAAGCGGTCCCCGGCATAAGGGTATTGAAATGACAGAAACCAAAGCCATTGATGTAACAGTTCCTAAGCTAAAACCCGGAGAAAAAGGAGAAGCTATATTGTCCCTGCCAAAAAACTGGACAACATACGACATTCTCTCCTTCACTGCCTATGATCAAAATGAGCGGGAACTCTATACCTGGACATGGCCTGTGAAAACCCCGGAACAAATAACGCATCAATTCACCAGTCATGCACTTCGAAAGGAAGGGAAGATTCAACATGAGGAAAAAGAGGGAATCCTTGACATATCTGCCGGCGATGTTTCCCTTCAATTTGACAAAGCCACAGGTCTATTAATGAAAGTTTCGAATAAAAACGGTATCCTCCCGATTTCGAACGGACCATCATTGATTGATCCATCGCTTGAGGGGCTCACTGATTTCTCCTACAAGAAGGAAAAAGGAAAATTGGTCATCACCCTCACATACAAAAACCGGGTGTCTTACGAAGCACGTTGGACAATTTACCCGGATGGACTGGCGCTCTTTGATTATGAATTTGATCTGGGAAGCGGGTCCTTTGATTTTATTGGTTTTAATTTTGATCTGCCCGAAGAAGAAGTTAAATCATTTAAATACCTTGGAAGAGGTCCTTACCGGGTATGGAAAAACCGAAAAAAAGGCGGAGCTTTTGGCGTATGGGAGAAAGAATACAACAACACCATTACAGGAGAAAACTGGGAATATCCTGAATTTAAAGGATATCACAAAGATTTCTACTGGACAGAGATTCATCTGAAAAACAATCGTTTCAGGGTTTACAACAATTCGCAGGAATCGACCATGTACCTCCGGATCTTGACACCGGAAAAGCCCTCAGTAAAAATGTGGCACGATTATATCGCCCCCAAGATGCCGGAAGGAGATATCTCTTTTCTGCATGGGATTTCTGCGATCGGAACAAAATTTCATTCAGCTGAACGTATCAGTCCATCAGGAAAACCCAACATTGTCAGCAGTGGCGATTTGGCTCCTGTCCCTTTTTTGGGAAGCATTCTGTTTGATTTTAAAGGGAATTAAATTTTCTTCTATTTAAAATAATTAAAAAACAAAGCAATAAGTTATACATGATTTCGTAATTTTGTTGTAAACCAATGAATTATTAATTTATTTAAAAACTAAAAACACCTTTGATTATGAAATTAAAAAACATCGCAATTTTGGCTGTTGGTTCAGCATTCTTTATTGGGTGCCAAAGTGCTCCCGAACAAGAACAACAAGAAGAAGCAAGTCAGGAGCAACAACCGACACAACAACAAATGCAGGAAGCTATTGGTCAGCAACCCCAGGCAGTACAGCCTGAAGATGTAAGTGAAGAGGAACTTCAACAAGTTGCTTCTGCTATTATGAAGATGCAGGTATTTAACCAGCAAATTCAACAAAAAATGATAGATGCTGTAGAACTAAAAGGGCTTAATGCACAACGTTATACTGAGATACAGCAATCGCAACACAACCCTGATCAGGACATAAATGCCACAGCAGAAGAAATGACCAATTTTGAAGCTGCCAATGAAGAACTTATGAAAATTCAGATGGAAGCACAGCAACAAATGGAAGGTATCATTGCAGAGGAAGGATTAAGCATGGAGCGATACGAAGGTATTGCTATGTTAATTCAGCAAAATCCTGAAATGCAACAAAAATTTCAACAAATTATGCAACAAATGAATCAATAATTTAATAATTTAAAAATCTATTTTTTTTATGTTATATTACAAGCACATAAGTTTTTTATCTGCAATTGTATTTTTGAGTAGTAATCTTTTTGCCGGATTTCAGGCACCACCACAACAGCAAATGCCTCCGCAACAGCAGGCTCCTATGCAACAAGCCCAACCACAAATTGACGTAGCTGATGAAGAGTTGCAACAATTTGCAAGTGCTTTTAAACAAGTACAGCAAGTGAATCAGGAATTACAGCAGGAAATGATCTCCTCTGTAGAAGAAGAAGGCTTGGATGTGGACCGTTACAATCAAATCCAGCAAGCTTATCAGGCACAAAAACAGGAAGAAGTAGCATCTGAAGAAGAACTGGAAAGTTTTGAAAATGCCACAAACAAAGTCATGGAAATTCAAAACAACGGACAACAAAAGATGGTAGAAGCCATAGAAGAAACCGGCATGCCCATTAATCGTTATCAGGAACTGGCAGAAGCAATCCAAACCAGCCAGGAGTTACAACAAAAATTACAGCAATATTTACAATAATAAGATAAGTGCTTTAATTCATTTGCAGGGGCTG
The DNA here is from genome assembly GCA_964433245.1 of uncultured Bacteroidales bacterium. Lineage (GTDB taxonomy): Bacteria > Bacteroidota > Bacteroidia > Bacteroidales > JBBRXJ01 > CAYSRH01. The sequence goes on from CAYSRH010000084.1 coordinate 7,806, forward strand.
TCTTAAAAAAGGCAGCCCTTTTTTATTCTTAATAATCTGGTTAAGCCACAGAGGCGACATTGTTATATTTAATAAAATCCGCACCAAAGGTGCATCAGCAAAAA
>CAYSRH010000085.1:0-7908 GCA_964433245.1 uncultured Bacteroidales bacterium
TGTACATATACAACAAATGGTGGTGTGTATGTACATGTTTTGTGGTATGTTATATTTCGAAATCATCTAATGGATTTTTAATGTTCTTCATGCTTTGCATGCTTACGTGTGTGTAAATTTCTGTTGTGCGGGACGACTTATGACCCAATAATTCCTGTATGAAACGTATGTCTGTGCCACTTTCTAATAAATGTGTTGCGTAACTGTGTCGTAAACAATGCAATGTAAATTTAGCATTTTTATCGATTTTCGAAAAATTTTGCTTAAATATTTGTTGTAAACTGGTTGCCGAATATTTGCTGCCGGGGGTATGACCTTCTATCAACCAACGCTTCGGTCTGTATGCCTTGGAATAACTGCGGAGTAAATCTAATAATTTATTGGGCAAGGGGAGTACACGGTCTTTTCTGCCTTTTGAATTGCGTATGGTAACCGTCTGACGATTGGAGTCAATGTCTTTCAGCGATAGGTTAACCAACTCACTCCTGCGTAGTCCCAAACCATAAATCATAGACAGTGCTGTTTTGTGTTTTAAATTCCCAGTATCTTCTAACATCTTGCGAAGTTGCTCCTTAGGAATAACCTTTGGCAAGGGATTATTACGCTTGGGACGCTCAACGGTTTCAAATTCCTGATGTATGTGCAACATTTTAACGTAAAACAACTTGATTGCACTTAGCAACTGGTTCTGATAGTTTGCAGAATAACCATTCTTTATTATATACTCATAGTTATAGTTTTCTATGTCGTCCTTGTTTATTTCCCTTACATCCTTATGCCGGTAATAATGAAAAAAGAAATCCAGCATCTTGCTATACGTGCTAATGGTGTTCCTGGCATACCTCATTTGTTGTAACCAGTGCTGGAATCGTTGCAGCATTGCCTGCGTTGCCTCCGGAAGCTCTTGTTTGCTTCCTGTTTTGATGGGCTTAGTGAACTGTCCAGGTGCTGGATCAGCTTTATCTACTACTGTACTTCCTGTTGGTTCAGTTTTTTGAGTTTGAAATGCACCATAATCAACAAACCATTTCTTGAGCCTGATGTGCTTGTACAAAGCTGATAGCGTCTTCCTTTTGGTGTCGGGTATGTAAAAACAGGTGTGCGTTTTGCTCCATTTTACGCCATGAAATAGCTTGATGTGCTCCTTCATCTCATGATTGAATGGAAATAAGAGCGCAATGCAATGCTGCTCTCTGTGGAACAGGGAACTTAAAATAACAGTGTTTTTCTTTAATACAACTGGGTTACGAGTCATTTTCGTTAAGTTTAGGGTTAATAATTAAGGGAACTATCAGATTATCATTAGCTTGTGTACATAGAATATCCATTCGCCCTTTGTAAGCAAATGGATATTCAGTAGAGAATTACAGCACTTTAATCACGTGTACTCAGTTCTTCGAAACACTCGCAATCACCAAAGCACCACCCGCAAGAGCTAAATCCTTTAACAAAGCTGTCATGACCATTTGACTGGATTGAATCGACGGCAAGTGTATCGTCAAAACAAAAATCAACAACATCGCAGCCAATAAGATAGAAGCCAACCTCGCCTTAATGTTGATCACAATACTAACAGATGCCAATATAAGAGCAACTCCGGTAATATAAACCATCGCAAGAGGAAAAGGGAAAAAGCCCGGAACCATTCCTGACATGTCCTGTCCACTCATAAAATGAAAAACCCCAAAAATAAACATGGGAACAGCAAAGGCAATTCTTCCAATCGGTTGTAAGAGTTTCATAATAATAAAGTTTTAGAATTAATAAATAGATATCATCCAAATATAGATAAAAATATGATTTGATATAAAATCAATCCCATGTTTTTTTTTATTCATCCTCTTTCGATTTGACACACATTCTTACATCATTGCTGCGTGTGTGTCTCAATATTAATCTCAGATATGGTCAGTCTTATATAACTCTAACTGCTCTTCATCCATCTTTAATAATCGGGTTTTGATATGTTTTGGGACCGGGAGATGTTTACGGAACAATATTTGTAGTATCCCTGGTTATCTTGTTAACTTGAAGGTTAAACCTGTAAGCGTGTCAAAATATAAAGGCATATATTAATTGTAGTAAATAAGCAAACTTTTTTACAAAACATATTATATATCAATGAATGAAAAACAGGAAAAGCACAAATGGCACTCCATGGAGACTGGAAAAGTGCTTGAAACACAAAATAGCGATAAGAAAAAAGGCTTGTCGGACAACGAAGTAAAAGAACGTACAGAAAAATACGGTCGCAACGAAATTCCCAAAGGGAAACAGCGAAGTTGGTTTGTACGATTAATAATGCAATTCCACAATGTACTTATTTACATTCTGATGGTTGCTGCTGTAATAACAGCGATCATGGATCACTGGGTAGATACCTGGGTCATTTTGGCAGTGGTTGTTATCAATGCACTTATAGGATTTATACAGGAAGGAAAAGCAGAAAAAGCCCTGGAGAGCATCCGGCAAATGCTGTCATTGGAGGCCGTGGTAATCCGCGATGGTAAAAAGCAAACAATAGGGTCAGAAGAACTGGTGCCCGGCGATATCGTGTTGCTAAAATCAGGCGATAAAGTACCGGCAGATATCAGGCTGGTGCAAGCCAAAGATTTCCGGGTAGAAGAATCGCCTCTCACAGGAGAGTCCACTGCAGTTGAAAAAGATACCGAACCTGTTGATGAATCAGCCATCATTGGCGATCAGCTATCCATGGCTTTTTCCGGCACCGTAGTGGTGTATGGCAAAGCCACTGGCGTGGTGGTACGCACAGCCGCTGATACCGAGATAGGCCGTATCAACCAGATGATCTCATCGGTTGAAGATATCACCACCCCACTATTGCAACAAATCGAAAAGTTTGGCAAGTGGCTTTCGGTGATCATATTGCTTGGCACCGGAGTCTTTTTTGCTTTTGGTTACTTTTTTCGCAACTACGCCCTTAGCGAATTATTTTTGGCGGCCATAGGTCTTATTGTTGCCTCCATCCCCGAAGGTTTGCCCGCCATCATGACCATTACGCTTGCTATGGGTGTGCAGCGCATGGCCAAACGCAATGCCATTATCCGCAGGTTACCTTCTGTCGAGACATTGGGGGCCGTTAATGTGATCTGCTCCGATAAGACCGGGACGCTGACAAAAAACGAAATGACTGCCAGAACCCTAATCACCGTCGACAACGAATACCAGGTAGAAGGCACCGGCTATGCTCCGGAAGGCAAAATCCTGCATGACGAAAAGGAAGTTAATCCGGAAGACGACAAGGTGCTGATGCAATTGCTGCAAGCTGCACGTGTTTGCAATAATTCAGAAATAGGAAAGGAAGAAGGAAAATGGAAACTCACGGGAGCACCTACCGAAGGAGCTTTGCTAACGCTCAGTTATAAAGGGGGTTTAAAAGACTTCAAGCCCGAACGAATTGACAGCATTCCTTTTGAGTCCGATCACAAATACATGGCGACCCTTAACAAGGTTGATGACGAGGTCTTCATATTTATGTCGGGCGCCCCCGAACGCATAATAGAATTCTGCACCCAACAATACACTGTTGACGGGTTCAGGGATATGGACAAAGATTTTTGGGAAAAGAAAATTGAGGAAGTAGCCGCAAAAGGTCAGCGAATGCTGGGTTTAGCCTATAGTAAGACCGATAGCGAACGTACAGAAATCGATAAAGATTCCAGTGAAAAACAGAAGATATTTTTGGGTCTTGTGGGGATAATCGATCCACCCCGCGATGAGGTGATTGAAGCCATCAAAGCATGTAAAGAGGCTGGTGTTGAGGTGAAAATGATTACGGGAGATCATGCCTTCACGGCAAGAGCCATCGGGAAAGAAATAGGAATTGGTGATGGAGAAAAATCACTTATCGGTAAAGAGCTGGAACAAATGAGCGATGAAGAAATGCGTAAAGTAGTGAATGACTATGATATCTATGCCCGAACCAGTCCTGAGCATAAGCTTCGACTCGTAACAGCCCTGCAGGAAAACGACAAACTTGCTGCCATGACAGGCGATGGGGTCAATGATGCCCCTGCACTGAAAAAGGCCAATATCGGCATTGCCATGGGCATAAAAGGAACAGAGGTATCCAAAGAAGCCTCAGAAATGGTGCTGGCCGATGATAATTTTGCCAGCATTGTCAACGCCATTGAAGAGGGACGCACGGTATATGACAACATCCGCAAGGCACTGCTCTTTATTCTGCCTACCAATGTCGCTGAAGCCTTAGTCCTTATGTCGGCTATTCTGCTTGGCATTGTTATGCCGATCACGCCGGCTCAAATCCTTTGGGTCAACATGGTAACAGCTGTAACCCTTGCCCTGGCACTCTCATTTGAATCCATGGAAAAAAATGTAATGGAGCGTCCTCCAAGGGGTGCAGGAGAATCCATTCTAGGCAAACGGTTTTTCTGGCGCATTACTTTTGTGTCTGTCATTATTGGAGGATTAACAATTGGCGTTTTCAGCTTGTTAAGAAACAATGGACTTGAAGATGTTATGGCACGCACCATTGCCGTTAACACCTTGGTTGCCGGGCAACTTTTCTATTTATTCAACTGTCGGAAAATTGAAACCCAATCCATAGGCAAAGGCTTTTTTAGTAATCCTTATGCATTTTGGGCTGCCGGAGCTTTGATCGTTTTGCAAATGGTCTTTGTGTACCTGCCCTTTATGAACACATTCTTCGGAACCCGTCCCATTGCTGCTATCTACTGGCTCTATCCTCTGGCAGCTGGCGCTTTGGTTTTTCTGTTGGTGGAACTGGAGAAATTCATCATACTGAGGTTTAAGCAGGCATCTGATAATAATTAGATATCCCGTCAGGCCAAACCAATGTCTTCATCTAAGTAAACATCCTGAATTGCATTTAGTAATTCAGCACCCTCTGCCATCGGTCTTTGGAAAGCCTTCCTTCCTGAGATCAATCCCATTCCACCGGCTCTTTTATTGATAACGGCAGTAGCAACCGCATCAGCAAGGTCTGAAGCCCCCGATGAAGCGCCGCCCGAATTGATCAGTCCGGCACGCCCCATGTAACAATTCACCACCTGGTAACGACAAAGGTCAATGGGGTGATCGCTTGTAAGCTCCGAATACATTTTCTCATGGGTTTTTCCAAAATTGAGGGCTTTAAAACCGCCATTCACATCGGGCATTTTTTGCTTAATAATATCAGCCTGAATTGTAACCCCCAGGTGATTTGCCTGTGCGGTCAGATCTGCAGCGGTATGATAATCTTTCCCTTCAGTCTTAAAAGCACTGTTACGCGTATAGCACCAAAGTATTGTAACCATGCCCAGCTGATGAGCCTGTTCAAAAGCCTCGGCTACTTCAATAAGCTGTCGCGACGACTCCTCTGAACCAAAATATATGGTCGCACCTACAGCTGTAGCACCAAGATTCCACGCCTCCTCAACCGATCCGTACATTATCTGATCATGCTTGTTGGGATAGGTCAACAACTCATTATGATTCAGCTTGACAATAAAAGGGATGCGATGTGCATATTTACGTGACACAGACGCAAGCACGCCAAAAGTTGATGCCACCGCATTAGTCCCTCCTTCGATGGCCAGTTTTACTATGTTCTCAGGATCAAAATAAATCGGATTGGGGGCAAAAGAAGCACCGGCTGAATGCTCAATGCCCTGATCGACGGGCAGTATAGACAAATGACCTGTTCCTGCAAGACGTCCATGACTGAAAAGCTGCTGCATATTACGCAAGACCTTGGAATTCCTGTTCGAATGATAAACAACCCTTTCGATAAAATCCGGTCCGGGAACATACAATTGATCTTTATCAATTGTTTTGCTTTTATGGTTCAACAGATAATCGGCATTATTTCCCAGTAATTTTACAATTTTATTACTTGCCATGTTTTCTGTATTTTAAAGTGATACATATAAAAAATCATTTCTATGCGGTGAAAAGTGCAAATTGGATGTACTCTAAAGTACTTACTTTTTAATTGGACAAAATGCATGCCAATTGCGGATTATCTGAAGGCTTACACGATCCGAACAGATGTATGTGAATCAATTTCCACATGTTTGTCTTTTGGTGTAGTTATTATTCAACAAACGCTTCTTCTTCTCTGGAGAATTTAGAATGAAAAGCTACTTTCTATGCAAGAAAAAAAATGGCATAATTATTTCATTACATCATGATATAATCACATTGTTAATCAAAAAAAACAAATTACTATGAACAACAAAAAAAAGTTTGTGCAATCAGACCTTCCATTTGCTGAGGATGCATTGGAGCCGGTAATCTCGTCAAAAACCATTAGCTTCCATTACGGAAAACACCACAAAACATACGTGGATAAGCTGAACAAATTAATTGAAGGGACTGAATTTGAAGGTCTGCTATTGGTAGATATCATTCAAAAAACGGCGAACAAACCTGAAAACAAAGGACTTTTCAACAATGCTGCACAAGTATGGAATCATGCTTTTTTCTGGAATAGTCTGTCTCCAACTGGCGGAGGTAAACCTTCAGAGGTTTTGATAAAAAAGATAGAAGAATCATTTGGTTCCTTCGATGATTTTCTAAAGGAATTCGCAGAAGCTGCAAAAACTCAGTTTGGTAGTGGCTGGGCATGGCTCGTGCTGGACGGCGATGAGTTAAAAGTGATAAAAACCCCCAATGCCGAAACTCCGGTTACCATGGGTGTAAAACCCCTGCTAACCATTGATGTGTGGGAACACGCCTACTATCTCGACTATCAGAACAAACGCCCCGACTATGTAGCAGAACTTTTAGACAAACTGATTAACTGGGAGTTTGCTGAAAAAAATCTCAATTAATACCCTTGTGGATTTTTATGTGGATTTTTACGGTGTAAGCCGGTTTTTGCTAACAAAAACCGGCTTATTTGTTTCTTTGATGATGTCTTCGGTGCTACTACCAAAAATAAGTTTGTGAATCTTCCCCCTACCCTGTGATAAAACAGCAATCATATCAGAATTATTCTTTCGGGCAAAGCTGCGAATCCCATCTTCCAGGCTATCATCGTTCACTACATTGATATCATAGTTGTCAAACATATAGCCAATAGCCAATTCCTTTAGCCTCTTAAGGGCATAATCAGCAGAATATGAGTCATCAGTAAGCACATGCAATAGTTGCATCCTGGCAGTTAACGCCGCGGAAAAAGTAACGATTTCAGTCAGACCACTCTGATCCTCCTCACTAATATCAATGGGCACCAAAATATTCTGTATTTCGCCGGCATCTGCTTCTTCCTGTATAACGATTAGCGGATAATCAAGCGCACTAACCATTGTCCCTGTATCGGATCCAAATAAGAATTGAAGAAAACTTTGTTCATCGCGACTTCCACAGACAAGCAAATCAGCCCCAAACACTTCCATGTATTGATTCAAGCTTGTTTTGCTGTCACTAAATCTTACAACAGGCTTTATGCTTACCTTATCACTTGTAAACTTTTCAGCTTCCTCTTCAACAAGTTTCTGATGCTTTTCCATCAAAAGCAAATTATAATGTTTGACCATATCACCATCGGAAGTGAAAATATCACCCGATATTGAAAATGACTTTGTATAGGGAACCAGATTAAGCAATACGATCTCTGAAGTATGCAATTTTTCAGCCAAGCTGACAGCAAAACGCATAACCTTTTCTGAAAGTTCATCAAGCTCCGATGGAATTAAAATTCTTTTGATCGCCATACCCGTTGTTTTCAATTTTGTTATCTTACCTTACTTTCCCCAAACGCCGTGCCAAATAAATAAAAACACTCCTCATCGACGTAAATCGCTAATAATTTAGAATTTAAATCATTAGTGTCCGGCAAAAAAACATGACCTTATATATGTGACTGATAGTTAAATCATTATGACAGGCCGCCCCTATATTTGTGCCATCTGGCATTTAAGC
>CAYSRH010000086.1:0-7802 GCA_964433245.1 uncultured Bacteroidales bacterium
AATTTACGACCATACTTTCGATTGGGTACACATTTTAATCATAGTTGCGTATGTGTCTCAATATTAATTTCAGACATAGTCTGTTTCATCAATCAATTGTTTGAGTTTTGTGTATTTGGCAAATTTGGCAAAAGCACTATTTTTCGCTATTATATAACCATAATATCCATCCATGAATCCCAGTTTAAAAAGGTAGTCCCGTAAAAATTTTATTTTTGGGCTAAAGTATATTTTCAAACCTGGTTTTTTCCCTTTTAAAAGTAGTTGACGTGCTCCGATGGATGAGAATTTGTTGATTTGCGCAATGTGTTCCTCAATACTGTTATATGAATAGTGCAGGATGTCGGTCTGGATGCGACTGATTTTGCACCCCTTCATCTCAAACTTGTCATGCGGATTGATGCCTCCCCAGTTTCCTTTTTTTCTGTCCCAAAGCCGCAATTTTTTGTCCGGGTACCAGCCTGAGTGTTTGATCCACTTTCCGCAATAATTATTTCGCCTGTTAAAGATATAGCCATCAGCATCACGTGTTTGTTTGATTTTCTGAATGGCATCCACCATCTCTTTCGAACAGGCTTCATCTGCATCAAGAGACAATACAAGTTTGTGTGTTGTTTGTTCTTTGGCAAAATTCTTTTGTTCAATATGTCCTGCGAATGTATTTTTTATAAATCGCAGATTTTGGTATTGCTGACAGATTTTTTCTGTTCGATCGTGAGAAAAAGAATCTACAACAACAATTTCATCAGCAATCTCTTTGACTGAATCGAGGCAGCGTTGTATGTTTTTTTCTTCGTTGTATGTGATAATGACAACTGATAGTTTTTCCATTGCTATTTATTCCTGATAATAGACTCTTTTTACCCTGGGAGAAATATTGGTTAATATCTCGTAAGGGATTGTTTCTAATAGCTTTGCCATTTCTGATACCGGAAAATCTTCTCCAAATACAATTGCTTCATCTCCAATGTTCGCAGGAATATCAGTTATATCAACCATACACATGTCCATGCAGATGTTTCCAATGACCGGGGCTCTCTTTCCATTGATGAACAAGGCTCCTTTTCCATTGCTAAGTCTTCTGTTAAAACCGTCAGCATAACCTATCGGCACAATTGCCAGGCGGGTATCCTTTTCTGCCAATCCTTTCCTTCCATAACCTACAGTTTCTCCTTCCGGAACATCCTTGATCTGTGATATATAGCTTCTTAGAGTGCTTACAGTTTCCATTTTTGACGGGTCTTTTACACTGATACCGTAAAGACCTATTCCCAGGCGAACCATATCAAACTGGGCATCAGGAAAACGCTCTATCCCTGCTGAATTTAATATATGTCGCATAAAGGAGTAAGGGATTCTTTTTTTTATGTATTGGCAAAAATCCTCAAAACCTTGTATCTGTAATCTTGTAAATTCATCGTGTTGTGCTTCATCTGCTGCTGCGAGGTGGCTGAATACAGATGAAATATTTACCTGTGGGCATTCCTTTAATATATTGATAAGTACTTCCGGTTGTTTGTGGTCAAAACCGCTACGGTGCATTCCTGTGTCCACTTTGATGTGAATAGGATAATGATCTTTTTGAAAACTTTTTACTTTGTCATTGAAAAAAGCAAGCTGTTCGGCATTGTATATCTGAGGCTCTAATTGATAGTCAATAAGTAAATCATAGCTGTACGGGTCAGGATTCATAATGATAATAGGGAGTGTTATGCCGGACTTTCTCAACATGATGCCTTCATCAACAAAAGCAACCCCAAGATAATTAACCCTTTGAAATTGCATTAAATTGGCTATTTCATAAGTGCCACTACCGTATGAAAATGCTTTTACCATGGCCAGTGTTTTTGTTTCAGGCTTCAGCAATGATTTAAAATAATTCAGGTTGGTAGTAACACTTGTCAGATTTATTTCAAGAACAGTCCTGTGTAATCGTTCTTCCAAATGATTGCTGATACGCTCGAAAGTGAATTTTCTGGCACCTTTGATTAAGATGGCTTCATTGACGAAATCGTTCTCACGTATGCGGCGGATAAAATCTTTTGTGCTTAAATAGAATTCCGATTGAATAGAAAACTTATGGCGGTGCTTGGCCAGTTCGGGTCCGATGCCGATAAAGTGGTCTATCTTTCTTGAAGTGATCATCCGAACTACTTCACGATATAGCTGTTCTTCAGGTTTTCCTGTCTGAAGTATATCGGAAAGAATAAGTGTTTTTTTGCTGTGTTGGTGCTGTTGCATGAGGAAATCGAGTGCGACATCTAAGGAAAGCATGTCAGAATTGTAACTGTCATTAATAATGGTGCAGTTATTCATTCCTTTTTTCATTTCCATCCGCATACCAACATGAGACAATTTTTTGAAATGAGGAGCGAATAATTCGTGCTGATATCCGAGAAAAAGGAGCATGGACCAGACATGAATAGCGTTTTCTTCTGAAGCTTTATCAGAAAACGGGATATCAATTTCGATTTCATCATTCTTGAATATCCCCATAATACTTGTTTTATTGCCCCAGTTAGTAGATTTTTTAATAAAAAGATCAGCGTTTTTATTGTTCTTACTCCAGGTAAAAGCAGACAACCCTTCATATCCTTCTGATTTAAAAGCTTGGTCAATTTCTTTGTGGTCCAGACAGTAGATCAGTGTTTTTACATTCTCAAACAGGCGTAATTTTTCTTTTACTTTTGCTTCAAGGCTTGGGAAGTTTGATTGATGTGCTTCTCCAATATTAGTGAAAATGCCTGTTGTGGGATGTATGATCTTTTCCAGTGTAGCCATTTCCCCGGGTTTGCTTATGCCTGCTTCCAATATACCGATCTTGTCATCCGGTTCAAGTTGCCATACAGACAAGGGAACTCCGACCTGGGAATTATAACTTCTCGGGCTTCGCATAGTCTTTTCAAAATGAGAAAGAATGCTAAAAAGCCATTCCTTTATAATTGTTTTGCCGTTACTCCCTGTAATACCTATTACGGGGATGTTGAATTTTCTTCTGTGATAAGATGCCAGGCGTTGCAATGCATGTAAACCATCTTTTACCATGATGAAATTACATCCGGGATATTGATCGGAAGAAACATGGTCAGAGATCACAATGTTCCTGATCCCCTCGTTATATACATCAGCAATATAGTCATGCCCATTATTTCGTTCGCCTTTAATTGCAAAGAAAAGTGTGTGTAAAGGAGCGTTGATCCGCCGGCTGTCAGTGAGCAGGTAATGAATTTCACTTTCATCACGAAGGATTAACTTTCCTTCAAGTATTTTGGCAATTGAACTTATTGTATATTGCATGTTGCATGTAAATCTCATTGTTATCTTGATCAAAAATACAATTTTTATGGTATTTTTCATAAGAAATGTATTTATCTTTTATTCAGTTTAAGTACTTGTCTTTGGTTTTTACTAACTTTGACTTAATAAATGGATATTATTATAATTTATTATATAAATAGATGTTATGGAGAGTAAAGAAAGGATCAGTACTGCGATAGCGGATATTGATGAAATTAAAGATCTTTTGGAATATTTTCGTTCTGAATCTGATATGCAAATCTCAGGATTGGAGATTGATCTTTTAAAGAAAAAATTGATTGATGTATATGATACTGTTACAGGTCTTTCCTTTATTGAGAAAGATCCTGTAAAAATACCGAAAGAAAAAATTGCTGAAGATAATAGATATGTAGAATTAGAATCCCGGGAAGAAGTTTCACCCGGGTATGAAGCTGAAACTGGAGTTGAGATTCAGAATGAACAGGAAAGTACGAATGGGATTTCTCCAAAGATACTGGGCGAAAAGTTTAAAAAATCGGACTCTTTAAATGAGAAATTGACTATTGACGGAAAAAAAGATGTCCGTTCAAAGCTTCAGTCTTCACCGATTAAGGATTTATCAAAATCCATGGGGTTAAATGACAGGTTCATTTACACCAAAGAACTGTTTTCAGGTAACAGGCAGCTTTTTAAAGATGTTATGGACAAATTGAATAACATGAATAGTTTTGATGAAGCGGAGAAATATCTTGAGCAATTTGGATGGAGTCCTGATGATGAATATGTAATAGATTTTAAAGACAAAGTAAAACGTCGTTTTCAGTGAATTCCGGTTTATATATCATTCCCACACCCATAGGAAATCTTGAGGATATCACCATACGATCCCTTGAAGTATTAAAAGCAGTGGATTTTATTTTGTGCGAGGACACACGAACCAGCAGTAAATTGCTTCAACGTTATGATATCAGAAAGCCGCTTTATCCTTTTCATCAGTTCAATGAACACCGGTCTGTTAATTATTATACGGAACGTATAGAAAAAGGAGAATGTGCAGGACTGATATCAGACTCAGGGACACCTGCCATATCAGATCCTGGCTTTTTGATTGTGCGGCATTGTATTGAGCATAATGTACCGGTAATGACATTGCCCGGGGCGGTGGCATTTATTCCTGCTCTGGTAAGTTCGGGATTGCCCTGCGACCGGTTTTGCTTTGAAGGATTCCTCCCGCCCAAAAAGGGAAGAAATAAAAAGCTTCATTCACTTCAGGATGAAAGTCGTACCATGGTTTTTTATGAGTCGCCTTACCGTCTTGTAAAAACCTTGTTGCAATTCGCAGAAGTTTTTGGCGAAGAACGGAGGGCTTGCGTTTCCAGGGAAATATCAAAAATTCATGAAGAACATCGGAGGGGAACCTTACAGGAACTTTGTCAATATTATGCTACAGCTAAGCCCAAAGGAGAAATTGTTCTTGTTGTGGAGGGTCTTTCCTGTTGATAAGTGGCAGAAAGAACCAATGCAAACAAGTCGGGTTAAAAGACAAAGAAATTTCAGTGAGTATCTTCTTCAAGATGCCAGCTTTGTTCAAAATCCCAGCCGCCTGTGATGTCAATGGGGCTTTCAAAAAAACGGACATCTTCAGGTTGCCTTTTTTGAATCACGTTTCCTGTTGTCCATTTACCATCTTTGTTTTTATCCAGAATGAGCTTTAGCTGGTAAGCACCCGGGGTGAGATTTGGAAAATAGGGCTGTTCTGATGCTTCTTTCCGGACAATTTTATCTTGTCTCCCCAGCAGCTGCACAATAACAGGAACAGGATTCCCGGTGATGTCCATCTTCAGTGAGCCATACATATTCTGGTTTGATGTTTTGAATTGTATTTGAATTGTGTCGTTTTCTGTGCTGTAAATATCGCAGAAAGCACCCGGATAACATATCAGGTGGTAGGAAACATCTTCTTCCCAATCAGATTTCAGATAAAGATTGTTGATGAAAGATTGTTGATCCAAATTATTTTCTATGTTGTAGTCAACAGGCTCTTTAATAGTGTCTTGCATCCGGGAGAGAATGATCTTTTCTTTGTCCAGAAATTCAACAGGTCTGTTGAATGAAAAATTTATCTTAGAAAAATGAGGAAAAGGGCTTTTTATGTTGTGTGATACCGATAAATAAGGTTGGTCCTGACTTTTTCCTTTCTTTTTTATCGGGGCAAAAAGAGGAAAAGTGTCGGTTTTCATCGTTTGGCTGTTGCTATCCGGTAAATAATAGCCGGCATAGAGAACAATTTTTTCTTGTTGAATTATATTGCTGTCTGTAAGCCAAATCTCAAATGAATCAAGGTTTGTGGATGAAGAAACTAAAAAATTATCCGCATCCAATCCTTCAATTTGAAAAACAGGTGCGTCTTTATTTTTTCTGCTAAATTGGGCAACAATTAATTCATTTCTTTTACGCTCGATATTTTTTATATACATTCTTGCAGGCGGAGGTTCTTCGTAAAAAAGGGGGAAGGTAAAGAAAGGGTTCGTTTCGTGTTCATGGCATATAGCATTTGTATCAATGGTGTCATGGGGATGATGAAAGAGAAAAGACTCTCCTTTCACATGGAGTATTGAATCATAAAAACCAATGGCTTCATCACCTATCAAATCATATTTCAGATTATTATTTTCGTCTTTCAGTGTATAGAGCCGATAAGTTTCGGATGCCAGATGAGTAAATGTAAATCTGCCGTCCTTGTCTGTTTTGGCAATATAATTTGGTTGTTTATTGAATATAGCACTGTCAGAGGTATTTTTGTGCAGTAAAACAAGACATTCCTCGGGTATGCTGAGGTCAAAAGCGTTATAAATACTACCCGAAAGTGTAAAAGAATCAATGTGGCTTCCTGTGGAAAAAACATATTGGTAATTTTTCAACACATTCCCTTCGTTATTATCCACAATGGCATTGTTGAAGTTAAAGACATAGGTTGTGTTGGAGTCCAGTGGATTGTTGATTATTACCTTCATCTTTTTACCGAGATTAATAACCTCAGGGTTTTCCTCCAATGGCGGGTTAACAATTAGTTCCTGATTTACATTTCGTAACTGGATAAATTCATCAAACACTACGACAAATTCTTTTGCTGTGAAATGAAGTGTCTTGTTTGCAGGTGTTTCATTCAGTATCCCGGGAGGGCTTGCGTCCTTTTCTCCTCCGGATGGATAGCCGATATTGGCGCAGGAAAACAGACCAAAAAGAAAACTTGCCAGCAATGTATAATACAATATTTTGACCAACTTCTTATATTTTTTATGATATTTGTACAAACATATAAAAAACAGACATACGAACCTTAAATTACTTATCTTAAATTATGCATTTACTTACTATTGAATGGACTGTACGTCCGCAAATTCTGGAAATAGGAGATTTTGAAATACGTTGGTACGGACTTCTTTTTGCCACAGCATTTCTTGTGAGTTACTGGATTATAAGCAACATGCTGAAAAGGGAAGGGGTTTATAAGTCAAAGATTATGGATGATCTAACCATGTATATTTTACTGGGGACGATCATAGGGGCACGTCTCGGGCATTGTTTGTTTTATGAACCCGGATATTACCTGTCGAATCCTATTGAAATTCTGAAAGTATGGCGAGGCGGGGTGGCCAGTCATGGGGGAGCCATTGGGATTTTTACAGCGATCTGGTTATTTGCCAGAAAGTATAAGACACCCTATCTGTGGTTGTTGGACAGGTTGACAATTGTTGCGGCTATTTCCGGTGTTTTTATAAGACTGGGAAACCTCTTTAATAGTGAGATTTATGGACATCAGACGGATCTGCCCTGGGGTTTTATCTTTGTTTTGAATAATGAAGTTGTCCCCAAACACCCGACACAGATTTATGAGGCACTGGCTTATTTGCTGATATTTGGCTTGCTTTATGTTTATTATATAAAGAAAGATGGCAAACCTTATGCAGGTCTTATTTCGGGTGTGTTTTTGATCCTTTTGTTTTCCGCCCGCTTTTTTATAGAGTATGTGAAGGAAGTACAGGTAGAATTTGAGGAAGGAATGCGTCTGATCATGGGACAAATACTTAGCCTTCCTTTTATTATAGCAGGTATTCTTTTGCTTTTATATGCATTAAAAACAAAAAAGAAACTGTCTTTTGGCAACAATTAAAAAGATACGACAAAAGAAAATTCTGCTGGCTTCATGGGTCAGCTTTACCGGTAATCTGATAATGGCTTTGGCAAAGATTGTGGTAGGATTTGTTACCGGAAGTCTCGCTGTTCTCGGTGATGGCATTGACTCTGCAGTGGACGTTGCCATGTCGGCTGTGACAATTATAACGGCTCATGTCATGAGGCGTCCTCCGGACAATAAATATGCATATGGTTATGAGAAGGCAGATAGCATTGCGGCTAAGGTACTCTCTTTTTTTATATTTTTTGCAGGCGCTCAGTTGATGATTTTCAGTATCAAGCGTTTTTTCTCTGATGAGCCACATTTTATTCCCGGGATATTAGCC
>CAYSRH010000087.1:0-7776 GCA_964433245.1 uncultured Bacteroidales bacterium
AAAATCCAACTGATGATAAGGCTTTGATATTTCATAATAGTATCGTAACAAATGTTCTTTTTCTCGAAAGTCAAGATTGACCTTCCCCTCAAAAAGAATAGATGCCAAATCATAATAGAGCGTACCTTTTCTGCCTCCCTGATAATCTATATAATAAGGTTTTCCCTCATGCAACATAATGTTTCTGGACTGGAAATCACGGTACATGAAATAAGGTGTTCCATTGTGCAACAGACTTTTTATTAAAAACCGAAAATCATTCTCCAGAAGTTGCTCATCAAAAAATATGCCTGCCGGCTTAAGAAAATTATATTTAAAATAATTCAGGTCCCATTGAATGGATTGCTGATCGAAACACTCACGCGGATAACAATATGTTGTATCCAGATTTTTCAAAACCTGGGTTTGTATCTTTAGTAGATCCTGCAAAATTCTCTGGTAAAGTTCACGGATTTCTCCTTTTCTTAATTCGTTATTGGATAAATATGATAGTAAATCTGTATCTCCCAAATCTTCAAGGATATAAACATCCGGGCTGTCAGCAATGGCTATGATCCTTGGACAGGGGATACCTGCCTGAAGAAAAGCCTGTGTAACTTCAAAGAAAGCTTTGTTTTCTTCCCTGTCACGGTTTACCACACCGATGTATGTTTCGTCCTTCAAACTTAGTCTGAAATATTTTCGACTACTTCCTGATTCCTGAAGTTTTTCAATGGAATCGGGGTGGGTGTTAAATAATTGAAAAAACAGTTCTTTAAGTTCCTCCATATCTTTATTCATAGAAATTTAATTTCCTTGGTTTTTAATTAGTGTCTGCAAGAAAACTACTTGTTTTCCTGTCTTTGATAAGAAAACATTAAAAACGAGTATAACGCAGTATTTGACGTTTTCTTGCAAAGACTAATTACAAAGATAGTAATACTAAAGATTAAACAAATTGAAAGTGTACGAAACTTTTTATCAAAATTTCTCGAAAAATTTGTGTACCTGAAAAAATATTACTTTATTTGTCTTGATAATTATTTGGATAACCCTTTTGGTGAGAGTTTGATACGATTATTAACCTAATTCGTTACCTATTTCTCTTTCCGTTTGGTGATTCCCTTATTCTTGTTTTGATAAGACATGAGGTGTTTTTGTATTTCCTGTTGTGGGAGATGTCGTTGGATGCGATTGTCCGGACCGGTATTTTTTGTGTTGTCTGTTGAACTTTTTGTTGTACTGGTCTCGCAGTCATTGACCTATGGACAGGTGGCTGATACGAGATCAAGCGATCCCTCCGGAGACTTGCGGGATGCCAGACCCCTGGTTGTATCAGGTGGTGTTGCCTTACAACAAACCTATTTTCACAGCATCACTGATTCCCTGCAGAACCATCAATGGGGATATGTGGCAAGCGGAAATTTTCAAACAACTATTTATGGGTTGATTGACTTGCCTGTTTCTTTTTACCTGAGCCGTAACACGCATTCATTCTCTCATCCGGAAATGAATCGTCTCGGTGCCAGTCCTTCTTACAAAGCTTTGACATTGCATGCCGGATACCGAATGCTTCGTTTTAGTGATTACAGCCTGCATGGTGTTCAGTTTCTGGGTCTTGGACTTTCTTATGAACCCGAAACTTCCTGGTGGGGAGGAACGGTATTTTATGGTAAGTTACAGCCCGCTTACGCCTCGGTATATGGTAATGATGAGACACATTACGATCGTTATGGTTATGGAAGTAAGATTCGGCTGGGCAGAGAGAAGCACCAGGTGGCACTCATACTCTTCAGAGCGGAGGATGATTTGCAATCCGTCAAATCAGCTCCCGACATGTCTGACACCTTGCTTTTTGAGCTTCCGAAGGAGAACTTTATTGCCGGACTTGAAGGCGAACACAGAATAGGAGACAGGCTAAGCCTTCGATACGACTATTGTCTCAGTTTATTTTCTCCTGATATTCGATCACCTGAATCTCCTGTTTACAGTTATACCTATGCCAATAATATGGCGGCTTTTTTTACACCCCGACTGGGGAGCTCCTATGCACATGCGTTTTCCTTGCAGGGGCGCTACGCATGGGATCATGGTAATGCAGGGATACGCTACCGTCAGATAGACCCCGATTATAAGTCTTTGGGAACGGCATACCAGCAAAATGATATGCGCGAAATCACAATGGAAGGTGCCGGGCAGTCAAAGAACAGACTGTGGAATCTTTTTACGCGACTCGGAGTGCAGGAAAACAACCTGGGCAATGACTACCAGCTAACCAGCCGAAGGCTTATCGGTTCCGTGGGACTTCAATATGCCCCGGGACAATGGAGTTTTCATGCGGATCATGCCAATTACAATACATCAACAAACCCTTCATCCATAGCTGTACGTGATACTGCACGCTACGTACAAATCAGTAAAAACAGCAACTTCTCTGCACATTACAGATGGCAGGGAACTTTACGCTCTTCCCTGCAATACCGCTTTGCTTACCAAACGGTTGATATGCTGAATGAGAATGCTACCCAACTACAAACACAGGGGAACCGAATCAGCAATCATTTGCTGGCATATCAATTGCAAGCAGAGGCTCTGGCAATGAATGTGATGCCCTCTTTTCATCAGATGCAATACCGCTTAAATGATACGATTGAGAACCAGTCCTATACGCCATCGCTCAGGGTTTCGGGAAATCTTTTTGAGCAGCGTATGCAATGGCAGTTGCATTACAACTATCGTATGCAATATGCCAATAAGAAATTACATGAGAAGGCAAGCCAATGGCAGGTAAGTATAGCATACCGGCATACATCAGGTCATACCTTGCAGCTACGCTTTGCTTATACCTTACGCCGTGTTATGCAAGGTGATGCAAGGGAGGAAGTACGTGCCGGCATACAGTACGCTTATCGCTTTTAATTAACCCTAACGATCAATAATATGAGAACACGAAACAATATCAAATACAGCTTAATGCTTCTGACAGGTCTGCTGCTACTTTGCTTACAGTCTCGTTTGTATGTCTTACAGGCGCAGGTACATCCGGTTTCAGCACAACTCATGATGCAGGCACAAACCAGCCCTTACCTGCTTGATTATGTGAGCGGAGAGTCGCATGCCCTGAAGGTTATACTGGTCTTCAATGATTACAACGAACCGCTTTGGCCTGTCTCTCTACGTTTCAAAATAGAAGGTACTGCCTGTCGCATATGTACCCGCAGTGATTACAAACCATCTCAGCCTCTGTACCTTTATCCCGGTGTTGCCAAAACCATCAGTGGAGATGAACTGGCACATTATTTTCAATATGCCGGTTTGGAGATAGAGGGAATCAGCAGAAAAGAACTGGAGCAAGGTGGACGTTTGCCCGAAGGATTCTATTCTGTCTCGCTTGAAGTGCTTGATTATCATAGCGGTAAAGTGCTCTCCAATACGGCGGTTTTTCACTTTTATGCCAGTTTGTTTGATGCACCTGAAATTGTACATCCACAGCAAGGACTGGTGGTTTTTTCTGACCAGCATGACTGGTTGTTTTCCTGGCAGGTCAGGGCGCCCATGCAACTTGATGTTTCCTATACACTGGAGATTTTTGAAGTCACTGATCCATCAATTGACCCTGTATTTGCTATTCCTGCCGGAGGGACTATCAAAGTGTGGGAAAGAAAGCACATATGGGGCACACAGACACACGTAAGTACAACAGATTATCCTTTCGAAGAGGGTAAAACTTATGCTTATCATGTTGTAGCGGAAAGTACAGATAAACAGATGTTTAAGAATGAAGGAATCAGCCAGCCCCGGTATTTTCACTACGGCTATCCACAGGATGGACATATAGAATTGCTGAGACCCATTGATCAGCATGCTTTCTCCGTCAGAGAAATACCTCAGTTTTCCTGGAAAGTACCTGATAACATACAGCCGAATCAGCCACTCCGATATGAATTTGCCCTTGTGAAAAATGCGGAAGAAGGAGCGAAAAAGATCACAAGTGACATGCCGGTATTTATAAAAACCAATTTGTTGCCGGGTCGTTCACCAAACACAATGTATTACAATCCGGATACGGTTCTAACGCGGGAAACAGATTATCTGTGGCAGGTAAAAGCTTTTTCTCATGACAAGCTGGTAGCTGAAAGCGATGTCTTTTCTTTTCAGGGACCACCCTTTATTGAATCATTTTATGCAGGGCGACACAGGGTGTGGGTAAAGCATATTGAATCGGCAGACAGCAATGATTTTTCGGGTGTCGGAGAGGTTCAGGTTGATGCCTCCGGAACAATGAAAACCGTGTATTTTAAACATATCCGAATCGCTACTTACTTTTCTGCCATGATCATGAAGCATGGTGAGGTATATGCCGCTTCGGGCATTGAAAAAATAGCCCTTACCCCGGATGACAAACGCAATAGGGAATCTTTCTTTCATTCTGATAGCCTGATACTTACAACTGATTATATGTATTTGTCGGGACATATGAAGTATTGCCTTCCATGGGCAGTGGCTTCGGAACAAAGCGGACAAGTGCTTTCAGAGAAAAAGAGGTTGATCTTCGAAGATTATCAGTTGCTTGGTGCTCTTCGATTACCGGCTGATACAAGCTTCTCCTTGCTGGATTTACCGGATTATTCGCTGCAACTCAAACAGGAAACTGTCTTTTATATCCGCGAAAATAACCATTTCAGAGCGGTTTTTGAGGGTTTTCTGCACCTTCCTGATTATGTGCAGGAGAAAAGTGAAAATGCTCTGAAGCTGCCTTTCACAAGTGCTCAGTTGCGATTTATTGAAGAGCAAGAAAATAATCTTCATGTACAAATTCACCCATTTGATCCTATAAACTTGTTCGTCAGACCATTAAATTATGTTATAGACTTGTGTGATAGTGTTTCTCCCACCTCCTTAAAAAAGACGTGGAAGGGTGTTTTTTTACAAGAGTATGAAGTGATTGGAGATATGTATTTTGATCGTCATGGACAGATTCTCCTGGACCATACTTTCCGGTATTATGTAAAGCATGGAAATACCCACCATCTATATACGGATGAAAATGGTTTACATTTTCTTTTACAGATTGATAGTAGTTATAACTTTAATTATTACTTTAATATGTTTCCCTCTTTCTTGCAGGATTTTTCCCTGCACATAGAGAGCAGCAAATTTATCAAGGGACATTTTGAAGGCAGCATGCGAATACCATTCATCAGTGAAACAGCATGGTACGGATTTACAGTGCCGCTGACGATCAAAGGTTTTATGCCGGGTTACCTGAATGAAAGTCTGGCGGGGAACTCTTTCAGTCATAATTCTGATTCTGAGGAGGAAAAGATTGATTTTACGATACAACGGGCCTTTTTTCAGGATCAGGAACGATTGGAACTAACCGTTGACATGCATTGGCCTGCGATTGATGTTGCCGTCCATGCACAAAATCACCTTTACCTTTATGGTAATTATGATGTAGGTTTTGGATGTGTCAATGGACATGCGATGCTTTACGCACAAAAACAAACACAAATCAGTGGTTTTGAGATCAACCTTGACAAGGTGGGAGCCGGAAGACAGGGATCTCACTATGCTGTGGGCTTGTCCGGAAATATGAATATGGGCGAGGATGTATCCGGAAACGGTGATGAGCCTCCCATTGTGAATCTATACAGTGTAACGGAGAATACCTTACTTGATCCTGAGGTTCTTTCTGCCGGTCTGATGCTTGATAATATAGATGCCACAAGTTATGGTGATGAATTGGGATCATCTGATATTGGGGAAGGCATTGCCGATCAGTGGCAGGACAAAGACTTTCGATCCCTTGTAACTGAGCAGTCAATACATCAACTGGCGGACAGTTTGAAAAAGGAACATGCCATGGGACATCCCTTGCATGCAGAAACAGAAGAAGAAGTGGTAGCGGAACATGAGACCGGACTTAGTGATGAACAGATTCACGAATTGGAACAACGATTAGATATTTTTCTGTTGCATTTGCAGGATCCCTTACATAAGAAACTGAAAGAATTAAACCGACCGGTGCTTGAGCGTTTACAGGGCTATGCATCGCAGGCGTCATCAACCATTGGGGCAGGCGTTCAGGCTCTTGTTGACGAAGTTGAAAAAGCTGCGGTAGCCACCATGCCGGAGTATGAAGAACAAATTGTGATCCTCTGCCAAAAAACAGCGGTGTCTCTGCAAAACAGTATGGAAAGGGAGTTGCATGCATGGATAGAAGAGGATGTTATGGATACCTTGATGCTTTACTTATTGGGCAGTTTCCGGGAGGCATTGGCAAAGGAGATGACAGCCTTGTTGGTGGCTACTTTAGAAGAAGGTTTTCACTATGAAAAAGATATTGGGGATATCGTAGAAGGTATAGAATCGTCTTTGCTGGAAAGTGTGCAATGGGAATCCTTTGCCCGGTTGTTTGAAGGTATGGCTGATGCTTTGCTTGGCAGAATTTCGGCTGAGGTCTTGCTGGATGATATGCAGAACGACCTTTTATTGATTGCCGGTAATGCATTGGCTAAGCAGGCTGTGCGGTTGGCGGGAGAGGAAGCACAAGAAAAAATAGAAGCATTGTCCTCTTCTGCTGTGGGTAATGTTGCCGGTCAGTTGGCCAACAATGTAGAGATGGATTTCTCTAATCTGGGAGATAAGGTTAGAGAGGGAGATGTGAGTGGCATTATTACCTTTGACCCAAGTTTGATAGAAGTGAAAACACGCGTTGCCGATTTCTCCGGCTACGTTCGTTTTTATGAAGATGATCCGGTATGGGGAGACAGCTGGCAGGCAGGACTGACAGCTAAGGTGAAGATTAAGCCGCAGTTTGAAGTGTGGGCGGAATACATCAATGGAAGTAAGTCTAAAGCAGGAGGAGGTACTTACAAGTATTGGTTTCTTGAATTGGGCGCACGCGGATTGGGGATTCCCCTGACGCCAATTCCGCTTGCATTGGATGGTGCGGCAGGAAAGGTGTACCACCACATGCATAAAGATGCAAACCTCGATTATTATCCTGATCCCAACACAAAATTTGGTGTTGGATTGCAGGTGTTTATGTACGATGCGCCGGCCAAAGGGAATGTCATCACCTTTGACGTAACGCTTGAAGCCTCATTCTTTGAACCCAGTGGTTTTATGCTTGAGCTGTATGGCGGGGCACAGATTGCCAATACCATTGAAGGCGGGGAAATTCAACAATCCCTTGTTACGGCGAGTGGGTACATGGGCTTCAATTCCCTCAACAATCATTTTATAGGAAACTTCTCTGCAGCACTCGAAAAAAGACCCATTATTTGTGCCGGAGGAGATATGACCGTCGATATTTGTGGTCCAAAATGGAATGTTGCTGTGGGAACGCGGGATGTCCCTATATACCTGCGGGTTCCCTGTGTTGCTCAGCCGGTCTTTCAAAGCTGGTTTGATATCAGCAATTATGGTCTGGATATGGGATTCATAATAGCGATGAGCCAACGGATTGAAAGTCCCTGGTTGGGTTTTACCGGTGCCAAATTCAAGCCCTGGGCATATTTCGATTTTGAGCTGGGGGGATCAACCATCCTTTACTGGAAGCCTTTTTCTATTGCTGAGGCACGCATCTGGATGCATATGGGTGTCGGGGTGGGCATGGAGTATGAACTGATCAGCAGGAGCGGAAACTATACCTTTGCTGAAGTTATACTCGGAGGTGAACTGGGCTTACAAACCGTAGAAACATCCAGGGTTTGGGGTACCATGTACGGAGAGGTGACCTTGTTTAGTTTCAACATAGGGTTTGATATGGCCTTTGATCATAAATTTTAA
>CAYSRH010000088.1:0-7731 GCA_964433245.1 uncultured Bacteroidales bacterium
GAAATAAGAAAGTATATCGATTGGCAGTTCTTTTTTATTGGCTGGGACATCCGTGGTAAGTATCCTGATATTTTGCAGGACGCAGAAAAAGGAGAGGAAGCAAAAAAACTGTTTGACGATGCACAAGCCATGCTTGACAAAATTGAGCAGGAAAATTGGGTGAAACCCCGTGCTGTGATTGGTTTTTACCCCGCCAACACCAAAGGTGACGATATACGAATCTATGCTGATGAGAGCAAGAAGAAACTATTGGAGATACTGCCTACACTTCGACAGCAAAGAGAGAAAAAGGAAACAAAAAATTATTTTGCACTAAGCGATTTTCTTGCCAGTGAGGACTCCGGAATCCAGGATTACATCGGCGGATTTGTCGTTACAGCTGGTAATGAACATGAAGAAAGAATTCGCAGCTACGAACAGGAGAACAAAGATTATGAAGCCATTCTCCTACAACTGTTGGCGGACAGAATAGCAGAAGCGGCTACTGAGTACCTGCACCAGCTGGTCAGAAAAGAATACTGGGGTTACGCACCTGATGAAAACATCCCGGTAGAACTTATTCTGAAAGAAAAATACCAGGGAATACGACCGGCTCCCGGTTATCCTGCCTGTCCCAACCACGAAGACAAACGTATTCTTTTTGATCTGCTCGGAGCAACTCAAAAAATTGGGGTTTCACTCACTTCCTCTTACGTGATGCAGCCGGTTAGTTCTGTCAGTGGATTTTAT
Organism: uncultured Bacteroidales bacterium; assembly: GCA_964433245.1. Lineage (GTDB taxonomy): Bacteria > Bacteroidota > Bacteroidia > Bacteroidales > JBBRXJ01 > CAYSRH01. Next base: position 730 of record CAYSRH010000088.1, read on the forward strand.
TTTGCACATCCCGAAGCTCGCTATTTTGATGTAGGTAAACTGGACAAAGAACAAGTTAGTGACTTTGCCAAACACAAAGGTTGGACAATTGAAAAAGCTGAGCATTGGTTGTTGAACAACTTGAACTATTATCAAAACCAATAATTATAGATGAAACAGGAAAAAAATGAAATGACATTGCTTTCAAGCGTAGTTGAAAAAATTAAATTCTATATAGAAAGCATTAATGATAAGAGTTTGCCGGTCCATCAATATTGTCCCCCAGATGAATTAAGTAAAAAAATTAATCTGACAATAGATAAAAAAGGAGTGACGGAAAAAGAATTTCTTTTGTTACTGGAAACTTATATAACACATTCCGTAAAAACCGGACATAAATTATTTTTCAATCAATTATATGCAGGATATAATCATTCGGCCTTTATTGGAGAAATTATTACTGCCCTGACCAACACCTCCATGTCAACCTATGAAGTAGCACCTGTAGCCACACTCATAGAACAAGAAATGATTCGTTTTTTTAATACCTATACCGGTTATACAGATGGAGATGGAATATTTTTAACAGGGGGGAGCAATGCCAACCTGATCGCCATGTTTTCAGCCCGTAACCGCATATTGCCCGAATCACGCAACAAGGGTTATAACAATATCCATCAACTGCTTGCATTTACCAATGAACAATCCCACTACTCCATCAATATTGCTGCCAATCTATTGGGTATAGGAACAAATCAGGTTATATCCATCCCATCAGACAACAATGGAAAAATGATTCCCCGTGAATTAGAAAAATCTATTAAACAGGCTTTATCAGAAAAGAAAAAACCTTTCTTTGTTGCAGCTACTTGTGCCAGCACCATTATGGGAAGTTTTGATTCTTTAGAAGAAATTTCTGTTATTTGTGAAAAATATAAGATTTGGTTTCATGCGGATGGCGCTTTTGGAGGTTCGTTACTTTTTAGCAATCAACATAAATTATTAATGAAAGGAATTGAAAAAACAGACTCCTTCGCATGGGATCCGCATAAGCTGATGAATATACCCCTTGTTTGCTCAATGCTTCTTGTTAAACAAAAAGGAATATTGAATGATAACATTACCGACATTGATACTGATTATATCTATCACAGAAACGAAGAAATGAATGATATAGGAGAAAAATCCATTCAATGCGGAAGAAGAGTTGATGCTGTCAAAGTATGGTTTGCTCTTAAATATACAGGGATTGATAACTATGAAAAAAGGATTGACAATCTCATGGAGTTAGCACAATATGCTGAACAAAGAATAATTGAAGAAAAACAATTGGAGTTGATTGTTCCCAGGCAGTCGTTAACACTTTGTTTTCGTTATAAACCCAATGCAGAATATGATAATGACGAAATGAATGATTTTAATTTCACCCTTCGTGAAGCACTGAGAAAATCAGGAAAAACACTTGTTAATTATGCGCATATAAAAGGTACATTAGCCATTCGTTTTGTTCTTATCAATGGAATGCTGGAAAAATCTGATATAGATATGTTTTTTGAAATACTATTAACGGAGGGCAAGCGTTTGGAAAATGATTGTAAAGACAAATAAAACAGGTTTTGCGGTGGCTCTTGCGTGGCCTGAAACATTTTGTAAGCAGCCAGGATCTTGGTATGATGCGATTACGCACAAACTTGGAATCAACAAAGATCACTTTTACCAGGTTGGACATGCGGCACTTCTTCTGATTCATAATAAAGAAAGAAAATGCCATTATTACGATTTTGGAAGATACCATGCTCCTTTTCAATATGGAAGAGTTCGCAATGAGATTACAGATTCCGGATTAAAGGTATTTACAAGAGCGATTATCTCTACCGATGGAAAAATAATTGAAAATATTGATGATATTCTTATGGAACTTCAGCAAAATAAAGAATGTCACGGGGATGGGTCATTATATGCTTCATATTGTCAGATTAATTTTGACAAGGCGATTCAAAAAGCCAATGCATTACAACAAAAGAGTCCCATTGCATATGGACCTTTTCTTCATCGGGGAAGTAACTGTTCAAGGTTTGTTAATGATACAATAACTGCTGGTCGACCCAATTGGAATTTTGTATTCAAATTACGATTTTTGGTATGGTTTACTCCAACGCCAAGGAATAATGTTTTCGCATTACAAAACAGAACAATGATTCCTTATCTTTTGAAAGCGAAACCTTTTCAACCAGCCTCTCTTTTCGATCAATCTTTTCTCACCAGTACTTTACGATCACCAGACAAACATGAGGCAATACCCAAAACAGCCCAATGGCTGAGTGGCGAGGGATGTGGTTCCTGGTTTGACATCAAGACACAATCTAATCATCATTATCTTATTTCACGATACAGTCCTGATGGGGATTTGGAATGTCAAGGGATATTCAGGATAATCAATAATCAGGCTTTTGATATTCGTTCTGCTTTTCAGTTTGTCCATTTAAGCCACTGTCAAAAAGTAAATATACAACAAGATGACCGATTAATTCAATTCATTCGAATTGCATCTGAATAAGGGGAGAAATATAATCGTATTATCCTCCAAAGATACTACCTCCCAAATTGACAAGGAAGTAAAGCATACCAATAATAGCAAATACCATGCCCATAGCAAGGGAGAAACCTACTGTGTCCTCACGGTTCCACTTAAGCATTTCCCATTGTGTGTTGGGGAACATCTTCCGGTCATCAAAACGATGCGGATTGGCATATGATATTTCCAGTTCCTTCGCATCAGCCTCGCGGTCTTCCTGCACTTTTGTTTTCATCTTAGCGTAGAAGCGATCCAGCACAGATTCTTCTTTTGGCGAATGTTTGTAGAGTATGCTGAAAATGAAGATAATCATGAATGGGAAGAAAGTTCTAATCAATATTCTTATTGTTTCATTTACAGAGAATTTATTTTTTGCCAGATCAAAGCCCATGAGGTCCAGTAAGATTAACTCGGGGCTAATCAAACCACGACCCTCAAGTTGTCCGGTATTTTGGTTGACACTGATTCCATGTGTCCAGAATATTCTTTTCCCTCCGATGTTGTAGGAACGGGTAAACAACTCGCCTGCTTCTAAAGATTCGGGTTTAACTGCCAGCGCCTGTTGCTCAGTAGGCAGCGCTTCCCAGTAAAGGATGTCACTATTTCTGCTGGCAACATCCATTGGCGTAGCTGTGTACTCTCTTTCAACAACCCGTGGTTCGGTCCTTTTTAACAGGTATTCATTGGTTCGCATATCAGGAAAAACAGAAGGTAATATCATCGGTATTAAAAAGAATACCAACAAAGTAAATAAGATAGAGTACCACACTGATTTCCTGTTGGTTCTTCGCCATAAAATACCCATCCAAAAGCCTGCGGAGAAGACCACACCCCACTCCCAGAATATTTTTAACTGATCAAACAAATCATCGGCTCCCATAACAATCATGGCGGCTATCACCACAATCAGTACACCAAAAAATCGTCCTGCATTTACATAGTGTGTCTGAGATTTTTCCGGCACCATCGGCTTATAAAGACTATTGGTAATAAGACCGGAAGAAGCGAGCATCATCATATCTGCGGTAGATAATAGGGCTGCCAGTAGGGCAGCAATCATCAATCCAATCAACCCCATATTAAGAGGAGCGAGTAAAGCCCTGGAAGCGTAGCCCCATAAATGATCGGGGTCAGATACTGCATTTCCGTAAAGCAGAACAATAGCCAGGGCTGTTAATCCCCAAAACACAGTTGTGACACGTTTCAAATAGGTTCCATAGGTTAAGCCAAAGCGGGCAGCACTTTCATTTTTAGCAGCACCGGCTGCTACCAGCTGGTTGGCACCGGCCGCTACATTGATTGTTGCCATAATACCCAGGGCAATAATATAGTACCATGTAAAATCTATTGCATTGGGGGAACCAAATATTTCAAAATACGACTCCGGTAACTGTGCATGCAGCATCCGGAAAGATCCCAGAAAACCCTCGCTTCCAAAAACTTTATTAATTTCAACAAAAGCAAATGGCAATAAGATTACAGACAGGATAATGATAAAAATACCCTGCATAAAGTCACTAATAAACGCAGCTTCCAAACCACCTGCCATTGAATACAGGCAAACTACCAGTACCGTTATCCATATAAACAGGTTTTTTGGTATATGTGAAAAATTACTTCTTGGGCTTAGTGCCTGAAGGAATTGAACTTCTTTTTTTTCGGCATCTGTTAAGGAGACATAATCACGTGCGAGGTATTCCTCCAGTCGTAAAGCTTGCAGATATTCTGCTGTTTCTTCCGCCGTAAGATCAGAGGTAGCTGCAATTGCCTCAAGGTTTGCTGCCTCGGGATTTTGAATTGTTTCATAGGTAACAACAGGCAAATCTTTGGGTGTCATTATCAACACCGTCTTGGTCATTACGATAAATCCAACGGTAAGCAGTAACATCATACTGATACTGGCCATCAGGGAGTAAACACCTCCAAGAAATTTAGACGAATATCTTTCCGTAAAATAATCACCCATGGTCAGCACCCGCAAACGCCTGTACCAAACACCTGTCAGCCAATAGGAAGGGGTGGCAAAAAGCATCATGAGCGAAGCCCATACACCTGCCGCACCATTATTGGCTGTTGTGGTGGCAACAGAAGGACCTGTATCAGAAGAGGTCGCTTGTCCAAATGCAGCAAAAAGCTGAATGACCTTTCCGAACCTTCTTCCTCCCATCAAAAAATCTTCCTGATCTTTTACTCGTAACATCGCCCATACACCGATAACAATCATAGCGAGAAAAAAAAGTACAAGCACAATAAGATCTAAGGTACCTAATCCAAACATGTTTTCTAATTATAAAAAGTTAACACCAAACTGCATCTCTGTATTCATTCTGTAATTTATACATCTCAACGCCTGCGTAAATTGCAGCGCCAATACCATGATCCCCTCCGGGCTCAATGGGTATGTTGTAGTAAAAAGACAAGTCCTGCTTAAAGTTAAAGCCTGTTGTCACCTTATCAAAGTATCCGCTTGCAGTGATGCATTCCTTCACCAATCCTTCCCAGGCTCTTGCAGCAATGGAGGTGTAAATATCAGGAATCCAACCTTCGTTAATGGCCTTGGCAATACCATAGGTAAACATTGCCGTACAGGAAGATTCTAAAAACGAGTCGCTTTTATCCAGAAGTTGTCGCCACATGCCATTGGCTGTCTGATAACGTGCCAGACCCACAATATGCTCTTTCAGCACTGCGATCAATTCATCTTTTTTCGGATGTGAAGCAGGTATGACCTCTAACAATTGACACTGTGCCACGACCATCCAGCCATTGGCTCTGCCCCAGTGAGCCACACCGGGATGTTCTTCCTGTATAATGCGTGAATGAAAGTACAAACCATTCTCGGGTCTGTAGAGGTATTTTCTAAAGTTAAAAACCTGTTGCACTGCATCCTCTAACAAGGCATCATTCCCTGTAGCCTTCCATGCACGTACCAAAAACGGCACACTCATATACAGGTCGTCACCCCATAAGGCTGTATAGCCAAAACGGTTGCGGCAGAAAGTGCCATCCTCAAGCCTGTCCTGTTTATTGACAATATAGTCTGTTACCTTATCCAGATACGCTTTGTATTCAGGTTTGGGATCTATAGCATATGCTTCCCACAAGCCGGCGGCCATGGCGCCAAAATCATCCAGACGGTCGAGCCTGAAAAATTGGTGTCCGCTGGCACCGGGAATGCGTGCATCGAACATTTTTTTAATAAACGGCAGATTATGAAAAAAGAAAGTATAGTTCTTTTTCGCATAATCAAAATATTGAGGATCATCGAGCACATCGGCCATTTCCTTCAAGGCCATGTGATTGACACCATTCCAGTATTTCCAGTCGTTGAAAAGGCTTTGCATTTTCAATTCCGGAACAGCATCCATTTCGGAAACATCATCATGCAAATCACCCGTTTTTTGGTTGATAAAACGATACGAAGTGTGTTGCTGAATGTATCCCGCCATCAATCGCAGCAATTTTTCAATTTCTTTTTTGTCAGGTGCTGTAGCGATTGTCTCAGGGACACTCACATAGGGCAATGATGATTCTTTTTCCATTGAATTTCAGCTATTTAAAAATTTTGACCATGCTTTCGGTTTGGCACACATGCTTAATCATGGCTGCGTTTGTGTCTCAATAGTAATATCAGACATGGTCTGTTTTTTTTGTTATTGCAACTCGCTGGTTTTAACAGGATCTACTTCACTATCGGATCCGGCCATACCCCATATGAAACAGTAGCTGTGTGTTCCTGCAGCTGCATGTAGCGACCAGTCCGGGGAGAGCACACAATTTTCATTGTGCAGCCATAAGTGTCGTGTTTCCTGTGGTTCTCCCATAAAGTGACAAACAGCTTCTTCTTCAGGAATCTCAAAATAAAAATAAGCCTCCATCCGCAAGGAATGGATATGGCATGGCATCGTATTCCATGCATTACCTGATTCCACTTCAGTTACACCCATCATCAATTGACAGGTTTCCACATGCCAGGGAACAATGTACTGGTTGAGAGAACGCTTGTTGATATTTTCCTGAGTTCCCAGTTTTTTTGGTGTGGCTTCTTCTCTCTTTACCATTTTAGAGGGATATTCCTTGTGTGCAAGGCAGCTGTTAATGTAAAACCTGGCAGGCTTGGCAGAGTCCAAGGACTCAAATTTGATTTCTTTTACGCCACGACCGATGTACACAGCATCCTTATAATCGACTTCAAAAACCTCTCCATCAGCCAGTACTTTACCTTTTCCTCCCACATTGATTATGCCGGTTTCTCTTTCTTTGTTAAAAAACTCGGTTTTCATGTACTTGATGGGCTCAAGCTTTACCGCTTTTTTTACGGGCATCACTCCGGCAATCACCATTCTGTCGTAATGTGTATAAACAATACGAGACTCATCGGCAATAAATAAGCCCTCAATCAGAAATTGCTCACGTAAAGCTTCCGTATCATACAAAGCTACATCATC
>CAYSRH010000089.1:0-7689 GCA_964433245.1 uncultured Bacteroidales bacterium
CCACCGAGATCTACACTCTTTCCCTACACGACGCTCTTCCGATCTCCCTTCATCGGATATGAAGATATAATTCCACCCCTATTGATCTGAACAAAAGTTTCAGGAGAAAAGACCACAAAATGTCCATTTAAAAGCAATTTATATTTGGCAGACGATATTTCATAAATATTTTCCAGTGTATCAGGAATCTCAACCGGCGTTGCCTGTGTCAGATTCAATAAAAATGTATTGCCATATAAAATATTTTTTTTTACATGGTTAAAAGCATTTAAATAATTCTCATAAGAAACCGGAAAGGGTGTTAATGTAAGTTTTTCCTGTGTTGATGGTTTTTTTGAATTACTGAACGAAAAACGAAGAAATTCACTTGCTTTATCCAAAGGAAAAAACAAGGGCTTCTGTATATCAAAATCAATAACAAAAAGGAACGGTTGCCTTTGCCTTCCGTATTGATTCATGATTTTTCTGCAATATGAAATCTTGTCGGACAATCTTTTTTACGCAAAATTAAAGATAATTTTACTTGTCTTTTTGTAAATTGCACTCCAAATATTCATATATATCAAAAGTGAAAACAAAAGTTATGAACAAAAACATGTCAACAACAAAATGCTTTAACTGTCTGTTACTATTATCACTTATCATACTTATATGCGGAGGATGTGTAAAACAGCCAAAAAGCTATGAATCCCCCTACGAAAGGAGTGCTGACAGTCTTCTTGCCCTTATGACTTTAGACGAAAAACTTGGACAAATGACACAGATGTGTTTTAGCACAATTACGCTTGATGGATCCAAAACCCTGGATTTAAACGTAGAAAATTTCCGTGATGCCATTCTGAATTATCACGTAGGCTCTTTCCTGAGCGGAAGTGACTCTGCTCAGCGATGGGTAGATTTTATCACCGATATACAGGAGATAGCTGTCAACGAAACCAGGCTGGGAATTCCGCTGATTATCGGCATTGACCATGTGCATGGTGCAAACTATGTTTTTGAAGGCACCATCCTGCCACACAACCTGACACTGGGCTGTAGCTTTGATGAAAACGTAGCCCGCATGGCAGCCAAAGTCACTGCCATTGAAACAGCTCCATTAGGACTTCACTGGAATTTTACGCCTGTATTAGATGTGGGGAAAAATGCCAGTTGGCCGAGATTGTACGAAACTTTCAGCGAAGATCCTTTGGTATGTGGAATCATGGGTGCTACCTTTGTTGATACCTACGAAAACCTACCCGACATTGCGCCGGTGAAGCTGGCTGCCTGTGGAAAACATTTTATTGGTTATTCTGATCCTAAGTACGGTTACGACCGTGCTCCGGCAGACATCCCCATGCAAGTGATGTATGAGCATTTTGTCCCCTCGTTTAAAAAAGCTATTGATGCCGGATTGAAAACGATGATGGTTAACAGCGGTGAAGTCAACGGTGTGCCTGTTCACCGATCTGCTCGTCTGCTGGACACCATGCTCAGACAGGAACTTGGTTTCAGGGGGGTAATCCTTACCGACATCAAAGACATAGATAGACTTGTTGACATGCACAAAAATGCCCCTGACTTTAAAACAGCGACCTTGGTGAGTGTGCAAGCAGGAATAGACATGTATATGGCATGCAATGCCTATGAATTTATCACTGTCATGAAAGACCTTATCAAGGAAGGTGAAATTACAGAGGAGCGAATTGATGAATCCGTAAAAAGAATCCTTAAATTAAAATTTGAGTTAGGATTATTTGATAACCCTTTTCCTGACGGATCAAAAACTGAGCAGATTGGTTCCGTCGAACACCGTGATATGGCTCAGAAAATGGCAGAGAAATCCATTGTACTGCTGCAAAATGATGGCATACTGCCCTTGAAACCGGGTAAAAAAGTATTAATTACCGGATTTGCTGCTCACTCAAAAAAGATGATCAATGGTGCCTGGACTTACGACTGGCAAGGTATTAAAGAAGATATGCAACCTGCCGACATGAATACCTTGTACGAAGCCTTCAAAAATGAAATTGATTCAAACAACGTTTTTCTCCACCCATCCAAGGGCATCCGTAACGAAAAAGAAAAAGAAACCTTTATCACCGCAACAAAAGATGTTGACGTCCTAATTGTTACCATTGGAGAAGAACCCTACAGCGAATTCGAAGGCAACCTGAACGACCTGACACTTGAGCAAAGTCAATTAAACCTGCTTGACGCAGCGCTCTCTACAGGAAAACCTGTGGTAGCTGTCATCATAGCAGGACGACCACGCGTATTTACAAAACAAGCAGACCAATGTCATGCCATCCTCTTTGCCGGACATCCGGGAACACGAGGTACAGAAGCACTGGTGAATATTATCACAGGAAAAGTAACCCCATCAGGGAAGCTTTCATTCAGTTATCCACTGGCCCCGGGACATGTGATTCCTTATTATATCAAACATGCCGAATATTCTATTTACTGGCGACCGGATACAGCACGAAAATTTCTATTCCCCTTCGGGCACGGACTGTCATATAACGAATTCCTCTACAGTAATCTGATATTAAGCGACACGGTGATCACATCACGCAACCAGACGATTACGGCTACTATAGAGATAAAAAACATGGATTCCGGTCAGGCAGATGAAATTGCCCTATGGTTTATCCGCGATCGGGTTGGAGAAACCTTCACCCGTCCGGTGAAGATGCTGCAACACTTTGAGCGACATTCGATTCCGGGGGGTATAAAAATGAAAGCCGCATTCGAAATCATCCCTGAAAAACATTTAAGCTATCCTGATGAACGTGGCAATATGATACTTGAAAATGGCATGTTTGATGTGGTCATTGATGGTAAAAAAGCGACATTTGAACTGAAATTATAAGCAACTATACAAGTAACTAATAACTTTAATGATATGAGAATCTTTTTCTTTTTCTTAACCTTTTGGGCAGTCATCCTGCCTAACGCAGTTGCTCAAAACAACTTTAATGTTAACTCCGCAACGTATCTGGCTTCGGATAAGGAGGATCAGGTTAATGCAGTAGACGTTGCACCTGACAGCTCCATAGTAGTTGTAGGTAGGCTTCATGATTATACTATGCCGGGGGCTTTTGAACACACACTATTGGGTGGAGGAACAGGGACAATTGTCAGACTTAACTCAAGAGGCACCTCAGTAAAATCAATCACCAGAGTACCGGGCATAGTAAAAGACATTCAAATTGCCAATACCGGAGAAATTGCTGTGTGCGGCTCTTTTGGTGTAGGTGTTTTAAATAGTGATGCCAGCAATTTTATCTGGTATGACACCACCATACTCAAGGGCGACCGAAATGGTCCAACAACACTCTTTTATGGCTGGTATGCGCAAGCATCCGTAAAACCTCGTTATAAGAGACCCACCTCACGGGTATCTATTGGAACAGATGGTACCGTAGCCACACTTCAGCAAAACGTTTGGTACGGAAGTCCTCACGCTTACATTTACAATGCCGGAGGACAGCGAATTTTTGATACCATTTTCCCTGTTTCCGAAGTACGTGAGTTTTCGGATCGTATCATTGAGGAATATTTTATCAATGTATATCCACACGACATTTGCGTAGATGGCGAAAACCAGTCAGTTATTATAGGGGGATGGAATCCAAGAAAGGATGATTCAAGACACAGGCAGAACCATCCCATTCACATGCCTTTTTTGAGAGCATACGACTACTCGGGCAACCTGAAATGGTCAAACTACGACTGGCGTGCCAAATATGTGTATGATTCTATTGATTATTACGCTGACAGCCGAATCAATGACATCGTGATAGGGCGCGATGGATATTTGTACACCACAGGCTATATTCATGGGGGCGACCACATGTTTTTTATCGGACCCAAAGAGTTACAACTCAACACAGAACTACAGGTGAGTTTTGACAACTATTCTACTCCTCAGATGATGGGTGGAGGTATTGACCATGCCTACGTATGCAAATACGATCCAGCTAACGGAGATATGTTAAAAGGACAGGCTGTTTTGGTGAGAAAACAACCCGGAGGAGGAGGTCAACCCAACCAAAGCGTAGCGAGAGGAATTATGGCAGATGAAGAAGGAAAGGTTATTGTCGCGGGTTATTGTCAACCTTTTATAAAAAACAGGGATTTACAGACCATCAATAACCTCCCTGTGGGAGAAAGAGACACAAGTGAAGCTTTCATCATGATAATCAACTCCGACTGGCGCAGTAGAGAAATATACACAGTAGTAACCAAAGACCGCCTGGAGGGAGCCTTTTGGGGTGTCGGCTATCGCTATGGAATCGCTGCTGCTGCAGGGGAAGTGTTTTCCGGTGAAGCTATAACCACAGACAACGCCCTTCAACAAAACAGGGAAAGCAATTTTGATGGTTATCTGATTACCTGGGGCGAATTCGACCCGACACTTGTAAACGTGGAACAACAAAAACAAGCCAAAAACAAACTTATTATATATCCCAGTGTTAGCAATACATCAACCTCGGTTAAATCTGCCGATGCAATAAGCAAATTGATTATGCGCAATTCTTCAGGAATTGAAGTATTGCATATTCATAAAGCGGGTCACCATATAAGCCTTGACCTTTCTCCTTTGCCCCCGGGTCTCTATCTCATTGAAACGTATACTGAAAAAGAACGCTTCGTCAATAAAATACTGAAAAAATAGAAACTTTATAAATCAAAAAAAATCCAATCCTTAACAATACTTTAAATATCATTACTTATGACACAAAAGAAAAACTGGTTATTGACTTTGCTAACTGTTGCAATGCTGGCAAGTTGCGGGAAAAATCATGACAATATATCCAAATCCTGGATTGATCAAGCTAAAACAAGAGAAACAACAGAATTCTTGCCCAGGCAGAACCTGATGCCCATCGGGGTGTATTACTACCCGGAACACTGGAATCCGGATCAATGGGAACGAGACCTCAAACACATTGCTGACCTGGGTTTTACCTTTACCCACTTTGGCGAATTTGCCTGGGCCATGGTGGAACCCGAAGAAGGGGTTTTTGACTTTGAGTGGCTGGACAAGGTACTTGATATCGCTGATCAAAACGGATTAAAAGTAATTATGTGTACTCCTACTCCCACACCACCCGCATGGCTCACCACAAACTATTCCGAAGTATTAACTGTGAATGACATGGGAATCAAGCATCGACACGGATCCCGATTAGCCCATAACGGAATGAATGAAACCTACCAATACTTTGCCAAGCGAATCGTCAGAAAACTGGGAGAACGCTACGGACACGATGAAAGAGTCTGGGGGTGGCAATTGGACAATGAGCCCCACTTTGGTGGAACACTTTACGACTATTCAGAAACCAACCAACAAGATTTCAAGAAATGGCTTGAAAATAAGTATGGCACCATTAACAAACTCAACAAAGCCTGGGGAACAGCATTCTGGAGTCAGGTCTATAATAATTTTGACCAAATCAGAATTCCCAATCCACAAGAAGCTCCTCAAGGGGGCAATCCAAATGCCCGCCTTGATTTTAAACGTTTCAATGCAGACCAGTTAGCCACAACGATACGTTATCAGGCAAACATACTGAAAGAAGTTATCTCTCCCGAACAATGGATTACCACCAACTACGCCTACTATAAATTTTTACCCAGCGTAGATATTTTTCGAACAAAAGAGGATCTGGACTTTACTTCACACACCATGTACCTGCTTAGCACCTACTTGAACTATCCCGAAGGAGACCTTAATTTTCGTCTTGGAAGTGGCATGGAACTTTCTTTCTCAGGGGAATTAGCAAAGTCTGTTCAAGGATACACAGGCATCATGGAGTTGCAACCCGGACAAATTAACTGGGGTGCTTACAATGCCAGACCTCTCCCGGGTGCTGTAAGAATGTGGATTTGGCACACCTTTGGATTGGGTGACCGCTTTACTTGTGCTTACAGATTCAGGCAGCCCATTTACGGAGGCGAGATGTACCACGAAGGCATTGTGGAAAGCGATGGTGTAACCGTCTCTCACGGAGGTGAAGAATACGTACAAACGATACAAGAGATCAATAGCTTATTTGACCACTACGATGAAACACTGGAAATACCAGAAGATTATGCCTCCAGAAACACTGCTTTTATGTGGAAGCAAGACAACATCTGGGATATCATCAACATTCCCCACAACACACGTTGGGATGCGTTTCAACACTTTTACACCTATTATGAGAATCTCAAAACAATCGGATCCGGCGTTACCTTTGTTGAGGAAATCGATGAATTGAATCCGGAGACACATCCTTTCTTAATCATCCCTGCTTATCGTTTAATAAATGATGAAATTATTGCGAAATGGACAAACTATGCTAAAGCAGGTGGGCACATCATCATGAGTTGTCAGACAGGGAAAAAAGATAAGAAGGGACACCTGTGGGAACAAAATCTGCAAGAACCCGTCTGGAATCTAATCGGTGCTGAAGTGGAATTCTATGATCACCTGCCTCATGATAAAATCGGCTATATCAGAATGGATGGGGAAAATTACCCCTGGAATATGTGGGGCGATGTGCTGATCCCTTTTGAAGATACCGAGATATGGGCAACACATGCTGACCAGTTTTACAAAGGACGTGCCGTAGTTACACACAGAAACTTAGGCGAAGGAAGTGTTACCTATATTGGCACATGGACACAAGATGGTGAACTGGAACGTAAGATAATGCGTAAAATTTATCAGCGTGCCGGCGCCCAAATACTAAATCAACCTCGCTATGTATTTACTGAGTGGCGAGACGGCTTCTGGGTTACTGTAAACTATACATCTGAAACTATCCAGGCGCCTGTTCATAAGACGGCGAATATACTATTCGGAAAAGAAGATGTAGCGCCCGGAGAGGTATGTGTATGGATAGAGTAAATTTATTTTTTATGGCTTTCTAAAAAAGGGATATATTTTGCAGGCAACACAGTATCCAAAAAAACCTTCGAGAAGGGCAAAGAAAAGAAGGACAAAAGCAAAAATATCAGCCACAAGAACGAACTCCAAAAAGTAGAAAGCCAATATTGCGAGAGAAAAGAAACTTCCAACCTGAGCTGCAAAGATCTTAGGTCCCGCATTGATCATTTTTTCTTGTTTTCTCATCATTCTAACCAAATTAGAACTCAACAAGTTGAATACACTATGCTTCGCATCAAAGAAACCGCGAATAAGAAAATCCAACGCCAGTATAAACACTAAACCAATGACATCATATTGAAAAAATAACACCAAAATTATAACAGTAAAAATACTGTTTATGCGACTTGTCATTTCATTTACCTGCTTATCTGAAACCGGACATATTTGTTGCATTGTTTTTTATTTTTTAATTCCTATTGTTTTTGTGCGACTTTATATGTAAAGATAATAATATTAATATCAAACACAAATTTTTATCAATCGTTCTTCGCCACCCATATCTTCAATTATAACCTTCATAAAATCGTCAGGTATCATACCTTCTATCTTTTCCGGCCATTCAATGAAACAATAATCTCCACTAAAAAAATAATCTTCGTATCCAAGATCATAGACTTCATCTATATTATTGATCCTATAAAAATCAAAATGAAAAACTTTTTCTCCCGTATTTGTATGATACTCATTAATAATTGAGAAAGTAGGACTTGCAACATTATCTGTTACTCCAAGTTGTTTACACAACTCTTTTATTATTGTTGTTT
>CAYSRH010000090.1:0-7665 GCA_964433245.1 uncultured Bacteroidales bacterium
GTAAATGAGGAGTTTTCAGACGAGCGTAACGCAGAAAATGGAGTTTTTGCGCAGAGACGAATTATCATCCAAGATTATGAAGCGTTTTGACAATATCCATTGATTTGATTTCAATGGAACTTGCTTTCAGGTTAATGATCTTGTCATTTTTAAATTCTGTCAGTGTGCGGATGAAACTTTCTTTTGTTGTCCCTGCCATCTCTGCTAATTCTTTTCTTGTAAGAGGCACTACAAACTTGTGTGATTGATAGATGTCTTCAGCAAAGTATAGCAATACATCAGCAATCCTTCCCGGTAGTTGTTTTGATATTTGCGCAAGCAACCTATTTGTAGTAAAGAGGTTTTCCTGGGACAAAAGGTTGATTATTTTAATTGCGTATTTGCTATTGTTTAAAAGAACATTTTTAAAAACATCAATGTCAATGAACCAAACTTCTGTTCTTTCTACCGAAGATGCAGAAAAATGAAAAGTTTCTGCTCCGAAAATGGATGTAGCACCAATAAAATTACCTTTTTTTGCAAGATATAATATTTGATTCCTTTCATTTCTGTTTTCTTTGTAAATTTTCACCATCCCTTCTTTAATTAACATTAAATGAGATGTTCTGGTGTCCTGTTTTAAAATGGTTTCTTTTTTACTATACCTTACAAGGTTACTTTTTTTAAAAAGCTCTTGCAAATCATTTTTTTTAATCAGGGAAGCAAAAGGTAAATTAAACTGATCAATTCGTGTTTCTATAACCATATCAATATTGTTAATATAAAGTTTATCAAAACTGAAAAATAACTAATGAGTTTTCATATCAAAGTAAAATTACCTTTTTTTGTTAAAATAACAAATAATTTATATAAAAAACAAAAACACGGGGAGTGATGTACGTTACCGCTTCTATGTTAAAAAATCAATAAACTGATTCGTAATATTTTAAATATTATATTTATCTTTGAAAAATTAATTATAGATAGATTAAGATTTGACTATGGAAGAAAATAAAACAATATTAGCAGTAGATGATTCTGCGACAAATAACTTTCTTTTGGAATCCGTCTTGACGAACAGGGGGCATGATGTAATTGTTGTAAAGAGTGCCAAAGCAGCAAAAGAGGTGTTAGACAAGAAAAAAGTTGCTTTGATTTTGCTGGATTTGTATATGCCGGAAATAAACGGTTTTATGTTTTTGGAACAGGTAAAAAAAGATCCGAAAAATCAGAATATCCCTGTTATTATTGTTTCTGCGGCGAATGATATTGAAAGCAGGAACACCACAAAAAAATTGGGCGCTGTAGATTTTATCGGAAAGCCAATAAATTTAAAGGAAGTGCTTGAAAAGATCAACCGTCACCTGAACATAGAAGAATAATAAAAATGGCAACAATATATTTTTCGGGAAAAAATATGCACGAAACCAATTATATGGTTTTGCATGTTGAAGTGAATATGCTTTGTTGAGTTTTTCTATTCCTCTCCCGTTATTGTCAGTGTGATTTTTCGTTTGTCACGAGGTCCGTCGAATTCACATAAAAAAATATTTTGCCAGGTAGATGTTCCTAACTTTCCGTCAATCACAGGAATTGTTTCAGAAGGACCAATGAGACCTGATTTGATGTGGGCATCACCATTATTATCCTGATGATCGTGCTCCCATACACCTGCAGGAACAATTTTGCGAAGTAAATTGAGGATGTCATTCTGGACAGAATTATCCCAGTTTTCCTGTATCATAATTGCTGCAGTTGCACCTTGTACATAAACATTGATAATCCCGTTTTGTATGGGACTTTCATTAATAAATTGTTCAATGTTTTCGGTAATGTCATATAAACCGTTTTTCTTGTCTGTTTTGATTTCGATAATTGTTCGATGTAGCATTCCCATAATTATTTTAACTTTGTAAGGTTAAAGATATAAAAAATATGAATACATTCAGAACTTCGGTGGCTGTTTCTAAATCTTTTTTTTCAATTACTCCCCGTTCCAATTTATGTTTTCTTGGATCCTGTTTTGCTGAAAACATGGGTAGTTTATTGCATGCCCATGCTTTTGATGTCATGTCCAACCCGTCCGGGATGCTTTATAATCCTTATTCTATAGGACAGGCAATTGATTCAGCCGTAAAAAGAAGAATATATTCAGAAAAAGATATGTATTGTTGGAATGGACATTATCTGAGTTTTGATCATGCCACCAATTTTCAGGCGACTGATATAGAATCGTTACTGCATAACATAAATGAATCAGGTGAATCATTTTACAGGTTTATAAAAAAGACAGATTTTTTATTCCTTACTTTTGGGACAGCCTGGGTGTATCGCCACCGGGAAACCAATGCAATTGTGTCCAACTGCCATAAAATACCCGCCTCACATTTTGCCCGTTATCGTTTGACCATTGATGAGATCGTACAATATATCACAGGGGCAATAAATGTATTGCGAAAAATAAATCCTGAAGTGGTATTGATTTTTACGGTTAGTCCGGTCAGGCATTGGAAAGACGGGGCACACGGAAATCAACTTTCAAAAGCAGTACTTTTATTGGCTGTTGAAGAGTTGTGTAGGCAAATTGACAGATCATGCTATTTCCCGGCATATGAAATATTGTTGGATGATTTAAGAGATTACCGGTTTTATAAGGAAGATATGTTACATCCTTCAAAAGCATCTGTACAATACATATTTGAGCAGTTCAGAAAATGTTTTTTTGATCCTGACACGCTTTCCTTTTATGAAAAAGCAAAAAAAATACGGGATGCATTAACCCACAAGCCCCTGCATCCCGGGAGCAAGGATTGGCAATGTTTTCAGAAAACCCTTCAAAACGAAATAGATGATTTCCGAAAAAAATATGGGGAACAATGTTTTCGTGAAAGTAAATAAGCTTCTTTTTTCTTATCAGGAAATTGGTGATTTTTTTGTTTGTTATTAATAAGTGCAATAAGTACAAATATTATTTGATATTTAATAATAATATATATATTTGCAATTGAATTGGATTGAGATTGTTGGGGAACGTTAATGTTCCCCAATTTTTTTATCGTTTTGTGATGATAACAAGAGAGTTGATAGAAGGACTTTTTGATAAGTATTGTAAGGAACAGGATATGTTTCTTGTTGATATTGCGGTGAAAAATAATGTGGCGGATGTATTGGTGGATACGAAACAGGGGATTACAGTGTCTAAATGTGTAGAGATTAGCCGTTTGTTTAGAAAGGAATTGGACGAAATCTCGGATGTATATGAGTTAAATGTTTCTTCTCCGGGATTGGGAGCTCCATTGAAGGTGTTGCCACAATATGAAAAGAACATTGGTCGTGAAGTTGAAGTGACTTTACAGGATGAGTTATCCAAGCCTTTTAAAGCCGTCCTTATGGATGCAACAACAGAAGGAATTGTACTTCAGATTACGCATTTAGTGAAAGAAGGAAAAAGAAAACGTAAAGAAGTGTATGAGAAAAAATATCAGCTTAATCAAATAAAAACAATTAAAGTAGTAGTGTTTTTCAAATAAACAGCAAAGTGAAATGGAAAATTTAAATTTAACCGACACTTTTTCAGAGTTTAAAGAACTTAAAAATATTGATCGTGTAACGATGATGAGTGTTGTAGAAGAAGCTTTTAGGAGTATGCTTGAAAAAGAATATGGAGATAATAATAATTTTGATATCATTATCAATCCAGATAAAGGGGATTTCGAAATATGGAGAAACCGTGAGGTTGTTGCCAATGAAGATCTGGAAGATCCTAACCTTCAGATAACACTTTCTGAGGCAAAAAAAATAGAGGATGATTATGAGATTGGTGAAGAAGTAACCGATGAAGTCAAATTGAAAGATTTTGGGCGTAGGGCTATCCTGACTTTAAGGCAGAAGTTAACATCAAGAATATTGGAGCTTGAAAACGATAACGTATATAATAAATATAAAGAGAGAATAGGACAAATTGTTGTTGGAGATGTTTACCAGGTATGGAAAAGAGAAGTGTTGCTTTTGGATGACGAAGACAATGAACTGATTCTTCCTAAGGCTGAACAAATACCTTCTGATTTTTACCGGAAGGGAGACACTGTCAGGGCAGTTGTTATAAAGGTGGATATGCGAAATAATAATCCCCTGGTAATTGTTTCCAGAAATTCTCCGGTTTTGTTGGAACGCTTGTTTGAATTGGAAGTTCCGGAAATATATGATGGCTTGATCACAATAAAAAAAATAGTAAGAGCTCCCGGAGAACGTGCAAAAGTAGCTGTTGAATCTTATGATGACAGGGTTGATCCTGTTGGGGCATGTGTGGGAATGAAGGGCTCACGAATACATGGAATCGTAAGAGAACTTAAAAATGAGAATATTGATGTAGTAAATTTTACTAATAATATAAACTTGTTTATATCCAGGGCATTAAGTCCTGCAAAAATCAACTCTATTAAAATTGATCAGGAAACAAAACATGCTGATATATTTTTGGACCCTGAAGAAGTTTCTCTTGCTATTGGAAAAGGAGGACTCAATATTAAACTCGCAAGCCAGCTTACAGGGTATGACATTGATGTTTACCGTGATGTTGATATGCAGGAAGAAGAAGATGTACCCATAGATGAATTTGTTGATGAAATTGAACAATGGATTCTTGATGAATTAAAAAATATTGGCTGCGATACAGCAAAAAGTGTTTTGGAGTTGTCTAAAAAAGAATTGACACGAAGAACAGACCTGGAAGAAGAAACAATAGATGATGTGATAAAGATTTTAAAGGCTGAGTTTAAGTAGTAAGGACTCATTTTTTTAGAAGAAAGTCCTTACTTTTACATGAGATAATTTTTTTGCGTTGAAAAGCATATGATGGATAATAAAACAACAAGATTAAGTAAAGTTGCGAGAGAGTTTAATGTTGGAACACATACAATCGTGGACTTTTTGCGTTCTAAGGGGATTGAAGTCAATTCCAATCCGAACACAAAGATAGAACCGGATGTATATGTTGTCATTGCTAAAGAATATGGCACACAAGTTAATCTTAAGACGGAATCTCAGAAACTTAATTTAGACCAGTCCAAAGAAAAAAAAGAAACTGTTTCCCTGAAAGATATTCAGGATAAGGATAAATACGCTGAGACAGGAGAAGATGAGAAAACTGAGAAAACAAAGGATGATGAAGAATTAAAACCGAAAGAAAAAAAGGTAGAGCCTAAAATATTAGGAAAAATTGATCTGGATTCTCTTAATGAAAAACCAAAAGAAAAAGAAAAACCTGAATCTGAAGAGAAAATAACTGATAAAAAAGAGAAATCAGGAGATATCAAGCATGAGGAAGATGATGACACTTCTCCTGTTTCAAAAGAAACCACCGTTGATGAACCGGAAAAAGATAAAGACGTAACAGCTGAAAAAGAAGCTGGAGATAAACACGATTTTAAAGTGGTGGGAAAAATTAATCTGGATTTATTAAATCAAAAAACAAGACCCACAAAAAAAACAAAAGAAGAAAAAGAATCAGAAAGACTGGCTAAGCGAAAGGGAGGGAGAAAAGTAGGTTCAACTGCCGGAGATAGCCAGGAAAAGGAAACTGATGCAAAAGGAAAAGCCCGAAAGAAAGAATCTTCAAAAGAAGAAAAGAAGACCCCTGACCATATAGAAACCAGCCAGGAAAAACTTGCAGGACCAAATGTCATTGGACAGATTAATTTATCCTCAGAAATTTCAGAGAAGCGAACAAAAGAACAAGAGGGAAAAACAAGAAAGAGAAAAAGAATTAAGAAGGATTCAACAAGTAAAGTTGATGTTAAGCAAGGAGGATTCCATGACAGAGGAAAAACAGGTGATGCCAGACAAAAGAAAGGTAGGAGAGGACGACCTGAAGTAAATGAGCAGGATGTTGAACAACAAATCAAAGACACGCTGGCAAAACTGACACAAAAAGGGAAAACAAAAGGATCTAAATATAGAAGAGAAAGACGGGCAGAACAAAAAGCAGAACTTGAAGAAATTCAACAAAAAAAGAAAGATGAAAAATCTGTGCTAAAACTTACAGAGTTTGTTTCTGTCAGTGATCTGGCTAATATGATGGATATTCCTCCAACTGATATTATTGCTGCTTGTATGAGTTTGGGATTGTTTGTATCTATTAATCAGAGACTTGATGCTGAAACGATTTCTATTGTGGCTGATGAGTTTGGATTTCAGGTTGAATTCACATCAGTTGAAATGCAAGAATCAATTGAAGATGAGGAGGATAAGCCTGAAGACTTGAAGCCGAGGGCTCCTATTGTTACTGTTATGGGACATGTTGATCATGGAAAAACCAAACTTTTAGATTTTGTAAGGCATGCCAATGTAATTGATGGTGAGGCCGGTGGAATAACACAACATATTGGGGCATATAGTGTATTGCTGGGTGACGGGAAAAAGATCACATTTTTAGATACGCCCGGTCATGAAGCTTTTACTGCAATGCGTGCCAGAGGAGCTCAGGTTACGGACATAGCTATTATTATGGTTGCTGCAGATGATGGCGTAATGCCACAAACAGTAGAAGCAATAAATCACGCATCTGCAGCCGGCGTTCCGTTGGTGTTTGCAATCAATAAGATTGATAAGCCGGATGCGAATGTAGAACGTGTAAAAGAGCAATTGTCTAATATGAATTATTTGCTCGAAGACTGGGGAGGAAAGTATCAATCTCAGGAAATCTCAGCAAAGAATGGAATTAATATTGAATTGTTATTAGAAAAGGTATTGCTGGAAGCTGAATTACTTGAACTGAAAGCTAATCCGGATAAAATGGCCCTGGGAACAGTGGTTGAATCATCTTTGGATAGAGGTAGAGGATATGTATCTACCATCCTGATACAATCAGGAACACTTAAAATGGGAGATATTTTATTGGCCGGATCTCATCACGGAAGAGTTCGGGCGATGTATAATGAACGCAATCAAAAAATCATGGAAGCAGGTCCATCTACACCTGTCCTGGTTTTGGGATTAGATGGGGCACCACAGGCAGGAGACAAGTTCAATGTGTTGGATAATGAGAAAGAAGTTCGGGAAATAGCCAATAAGAGGTTGCAATTGCAACGAGAACAAGGACTTAGGGCTCAGAAACATATTACCCTGGATGAAATAGGCAGACGTATTGCTGTTGGAAATTTCCAGGAGTTGAATGTTATTGTAAAAGGTGATGTGGACGGCTCTGTAGAAGCTTTGGCTGATTCTATTGCAAAATTATCTAATGATGAAATACAGATCAATATTGTTCATAAAGCTGTCGGACAAATATCGGAATCTGATGTGCTTCTTGCAGCAGCATCTAATGCAGTGATTGTAGGTTTCCAGGTCAGACCTTCTTTGGCTGCAAAAAAACTGGCAGAAAAAGAAGAAATTGACATTCGCCTGTACTCTATAATATATGATGTTATTGATGAACTTAAAGCTGCAATGGAAGGAATGCTCTCTCCTGAAATCAAGGAAGAGATTACAGCTACAATTGAAATAATGGAAATATTCAAGATAACGAAAGTAGGTACTGTTGCCGGATGTATTGTCCGCGATGGAAAAATTAACAGAGATAATAAGATCAGGCTGATCCGTGATGGAATTGTCATGTATAGCGGAGACCTGGGTTCTCTGAAACGTTTTAAAGATGATGTAAAAGAGGTTGTGTCAGGACAGGAGTGT
>CAYSRH010000091.1:0-7625 GCA_964433245.1 uncultured Bacteroidales bacterium
GTCAGATGGAGCTCGCCATGAGACTAATTCTCTTTCTAACTGACAATCAATCAAATTTTTAATAATCATTCTCGTGTACTTCGACAGGCTCAGTAGAACTGTGTCAAAATTTTTGTCATGGCTCGGTTCATAATTTGTTTCTCATTATTGGTAAGTGTCAACAAGACTTTTTATCAGGATATCTTCCTTGTTAATCGCATCCTCTGCTTGCATCATGATGATTTTCGACCTATCAGGAAGCAGATCAAAATAATTATCCGAATAAGTAATCTGTTCCTGCCCCCGAACCGAAATCTTTACATTTTTCAGCAAGTAAGGAGTCTTCAAATTTAAACGGTAAGCTCCATCGCCGAGTTCGTTCAGGGCTACATCCACAACAGCCTTCTCGAGGTTAAGGTTTTTGGGCTTCTCAAAATACAGATGATTGCTATATTTTTCTTCTCTTACTGTCAATTCAGTTATCAACACATGACAGGAAGGATTTAGATTCGATAACAGTTCTGTCTGAGGTATCTGTGTTGCCAGTATTGACTGATTATTCGAAAGTTTTACTCTTTGCGTATGGTTCATGATCTCTTTTCCTGAAAAAGAAAGCAATCTATAGGTTAATATTCCGGACACCGTATCAAGGCGATCAGAAACAACATATATTTTCACTGTATCATTCTCCGAATAAGGATTTACGAGAAAAGGCTTAAACGATCTCTTAGCCTGATACATAAGTCCTTTCCAATTTCCATAATAATCAATTGATGCCCAGGAAGCAACTGGCCAACAGTCATTTAATTGCCAATACAAGGACCCCATACAATAGGGTTTATTCCGCCGATGGGCTTCAAAAGCAATTTTTAGTCCCTCAGCCTGCATGATTTGACTCAGGTAGAGGTAACTTTTAAAATCTTTAGGTGCCTGATAATAAATTTGTTGATAATTTTCAATGGTACCATTCCCAATACTTGATTTTTGGTGCGACTGCATCACATCTGAGAAAATATCAAGATCTTCCTCTTCGGTAAACTTCTCTATGGTGCTCCATTGGGGGAATGATTGAAAGCCATATTCTGACATGAAACGACCTACCGCTTCATTGTAGGTTTCAAAAGGTTTTTGTCCCCACCAGACACTCCAGTAATGTACGTTTCCAGCCTGGTAATTTGCTGTCGCCCCAAAATCAGCACTGGGAGAAGAACTCCAATAATCCAAATCTGAATATCGTTCCACTGTTGCAGGTAATAGTTGATGAAAAAGCTGTTGGTAATGGCTCCATAGGGTATCAGCAATATCTTGTCCCTGTTCTTCAATCACCTTATCTTTCCAACCCCATTGGTACCATGCAGCAAGCCCTTCATTGTTTCCACACCACAAGGCAATGGAAGGATGCTTGCGTAAACGTTTCACCTGATACTCAGCCTCAAGAGCTACATTGTTATAAAAATCAGGGCTTCCGGGATACATGGCACAGGCAAACATAAAATCCTGCCATACCAATAATCCGTGTTGATCACACAGGTTATAGAACAATTGTTTTTCATAAACACCACCACCCCAGACACGAATCATATTCATGCCGGACTCAACCGCACTTCTGATAAGAAATTCGTACTGATCATCAGCAACACGAGCGAGAAATATATCCTGCGGAATATAATTAACACCTTTCATAAATAAGGGTTCTCCATTGACAATAAAATAGAAACTGCGTCCGATGGAGTCGTCCTCAGCCACCATTTCTATCGTTCGAATTCCTGTATTAAGGGTGTCCCGGGAAAGCGTATTGTTGTTTTGTCTGAGTTCACAAACAAACTCATACATCGCAGGCTCGCCCATACCATTGGGAAACCATAATTCCGGATTTTCTACAATAAAAGAAAAATCAGCAATCTCTCCCATCTCAGGTGACAGGTTAATGGTTTCTATCGTTTTTCCATTGGCTGATATCAGTACAGTCAGGTCATCTTGCCGGATATCCCCTTTAAGGACAAGCTGTCCCGTCATAATGGCCTTGGATTCATGAATCTCTTTTGTATGTACATAAAGATCATCTATATAGACGGAATTTAAACCCTCCAGATAGACAGGGCGGTAAATACCCGAAGTAACCAGTCTTGGTCCCCAATCCCATCCGTAATGATATCCCGCCTTACGGGTATATACACTCACCTGCTTATTCCCCAGTCCCCCCAATTCAGACTGGTCGTTATCAGAGACAGGGATGATGAGATTATTCGCTTCATACAGTGCCAGACCTTTTTTTACCGGACTATGGAAATATATTTTCAACTCATTGTTGTTTTTTTTCAAGAGCGACTTACAATTGATAGTGTAGCCCAAATGCATATTTTCTGCTTCAAGAATAAGTGAATCATTCAAATATACATCCGCATAGGTGTCCAAGCCCTCAAAACAGAGATGAATCCGGGGTTTATTCCACAAGTTCTCATGCACGGAAAATATCGTTTTATACACCCAATCTTTTTTGTCTATCCACTGTTGATCATGTTCATTCATTCTGTAAAAAGGATCTTCAGTGATACCATTTTTCATGAGGTCTAAATGAACAGCTCCGGGTACTTCAGCTTTTTTCCAATGAATGGTATCGGCTTGAGAAAACACCCATTCCGAATGCAGGAATTGTATTTCTTTGTTTGACGAATTTTTAATACACGCCAATAGCAAAAACAATGGGAGGACGAGTAAAATATTACATACCTTCATTTTATATAGTTATTTATGAATAAATATATCTCAATGCAATTACATTTTATGGAAAAAGTCTGGATATTGATGCTGTTTATCGGTTTTTAGTTAAATTTAATATTTCCGTTGTTTTTTGTAACTTTTAGTTTGATTGTATTTCCCAGAATCAGAGGGAAGTTTTTCTTTGAATGTCCGGCTGGAAAACCAAAAAGAACAGGAATGTTTAACGGAGAAAGGTGTTCATGGACAATTTCTTCTGCTGTAAGCCCAAAGGGTTGGTTCCCATCTTTCATGCCTGAAAAGTTTCCTACAATAACACCTTTTATTTTGTTAAATTTTCCACCCATCTTAAAATTCATGAGTATGCGGTCCAGGTGGTAGAGATATTCATTCAGGTCTTCAAAAAAAAGAATTCTTCCCTGGGTAGATAAATCATAAGGCGTTCCCCTGAGACTGTATAGCAAAGAAAGGTTTCCACCGACAAGAGGGGCACTTACCTCTCCTTCGATATTAAGGGGATGTCCGTCAATCTTATATTCAGGTAATTCTCCTTTCAAAATTTTCAGCAGCGAGTCAATCTCTTCCTTATGTGTATTGTATTTTGCAAAACTACGCACCATGGGACCATGGATGTTTTTGATCCCCAGCATACTTGACATGGACAATAATACAGTAATATCACTAAATCCAACAAGCCATTTATAGTTGGTGATGAATTCGGAGAGGTTGAGTTGACTAATGATCCGTAAGGAACCATATCCACCGCGACTAAAAATGATTGCTTTGACAGAGGGGTCATCCAACATTTTCTGTAAATCGGACAGGCGTTCATCATCACTGCCTGCGTAAATGCCTTTTTGTTTTGTGGTATGTTGCCCTGTGACACATTCGAAGCCTTTATTTTTGATCTCCCGGACAGCCATAGCAACCAATTGTTCATCAATTTGTCCGGCAGGGGACATGATCCCAATGGTGTCACCTTTTTTTATGGGTGGGGGCGTTCTCATGGCTTCTTTATTTGTGTTTAAATCGAAACATTTATCCAATACAATTTTTATCTTTGCCGGAGCAAAAGTATAAAAAACATGTAATACACAGGATGACATATCCAACAATTTTTGTGTATATCAAAATTAAACTTATAGTATATGAGTTCCAAAAAAAGACATTTGATCACCGCTGCACTTCCTTATGCCAATGGTCCTGTCCATATTGGACATTTGGCCGGGGTATATATTCCGTCTGATATTTATGTTCGTTACCTGCGTCTTTGTGGTGAGGATGTTCTTTTTGTTTGCGGATCTGATGAGCATGGGGTTCCGATAACCATTAAAGCACGCCAGGAGGGGGTTACACCACAGGATATAGTGGATCGGTATCACACAGTTATTTCTGAGTCGTTTGAGAAATTTGGGATATCCTTTGATATTTACTCACGGACAACAAGCCCTGTTCATAAGGAAACTTCTTCCGGGTTTTTTAAAAAGCTGTATAAAAATGGTGAATTTCTGGAAAAATCTTCAGCTCAATATTTTGATAAAGAAGCAAATCAGTTTTTGGCTGACAGATATATTGAGGGAAGCTGTCCGCATTGTAATCATGCCCATGCTTATGGCGATCAGTGTGAGGCTTGTGGCACTTCTCTGAGTCCGAATGATCTGATCAACCCCAAATCAATGCTTACAGGTTCCGAACCTGTGTTAAAAAATACCAAACATTGGTATTTGCCATTGGATAAACATGAACCCTGGTTGAGAAAATGGATATTGGAGGAGCATAAGGAATGGAAAAGCAATGTGTATGGTCAGTGTAAATCATGGCTTGACCAGGGCTTGCAACCCCGGGCTGTAAGCAGGGACCTTGACTGGGGGGTTCCCCTTCCTGTCGAAGGTGCTGAAGGAAAGGTGCTTTATGTCTGGTTTGATGCACCTATTGGCTATATTTCTGCTACCAAAGAACTGGCAGAAAAGAAAGGGTTTGACTGGAAGAAATACTGGATGGATGAGGATACTTCGCTGATCCATTTTATCGGCAAAGATAATATTGTGTTTCATTGCATTGTGTTTCCGGCAATGCTGAAAGCTCATGGGAATTATATCCTGCCGGAAAATGTGCCGGGAAATGAATTTCTGAACCTTGAAGGAGATAAAATTTCAACATCCCGTAACTGGGCAGTCTGGCTGCATGAATATTTGCAAGAGTTTCCAGGGAAAGAAGATGTTTTGCGTTATGTGCTGTGTGCCAATGCACCGGAAACCAAGGACAATGATTTTACCTGGAATGATTTTCAGGACAGAAATAATAACGAACTCGTTGCTATTCTTGGCAACTTTGTTAACAGGGCTTTGGTATTGACAAATAAATATTTCGGGGAAGGATTACCGGCTCCTTCAGAGATGAATGAATATGATTTGGAAATTATGAAGGGGGTAAGTGATAGCAAGCAGAAAATTGAAAATGAATTGGATCATTTTCGGTTCAGAGAGGCTTTGAGGGCAATGATGCACATTGCCCGGCTTGGGAATAAATACCTTGCAGATACAGAACCCTGGAAGATTTTCAAGACAGATACAGAACGGGTGAAAACTATTTTATACAATGCCGTGCAGATTACAGCGAATCTGGCCATTGTCTTGGAACCTTTTATGCCCAATACATCAAAGAAATTGTGGAAATTTCTGAATATGGAGAAAAAAGGATGGAACTGTGCAGGTAATCAAGTGATTGTGCCTGTAGGACATACATTTGAAAAACCTGCTTTGTTGTTTGAAAAAATTGAAGATGATGTAATAAAATTACAAAAAGAAAAATTATTTAAAGTAGCAAAAGAGGAAACAAAAATGGATACATCTCCAGTGAAACAAGCTGTTACATTTGATGATTTTATGAATCTGGATATCAGGACAGCAACAGTAATTGCAGCTGAAAAAGTGCCGAAGACAAAGAAACTTCTGAAACTTACACTGGATACAGGTGTAGATAAAAGAATCGTTGTTTCGGGAATTGCAGAATTTTTTACGCCGGAAGAATTGCCCGGAAAGAAGGTTGTTGTTTTGTTAAATCTGGCTCCCCGTGTGATCAAAGGAATCGAATCGCAAGGAATGGTCTTGATGGCTGAAAATGCAGATGGAAAACTTGGCTTTGTCTCTCCGGAAGCAGGTATCCAAAATGGTAGTGTTGTTAAGTAATGGTGATACTAATTATGACTTAACAGCCAAACAAAAGATTTCCCTTTTTCATCTCGTATTTGTTTTAAATTCTTAAGGGCGGTTTTCCGATCATCAAAAGATTTTATACAAACCCTGAAAAGAGTGTCATGTTTTATGATCTGGCTTTCTGAAAATCCTTTATGGTATAATTCTTTCTGGTGTTGAATGGCATTTCTTTTTGACAAAAAACTTCCTGTGACAAGACTGAATTTTGTGAAATTTGCATAAATGTTTTTATCTTCTGTTTCTTTTTCAGGGACTTCTGTTGAGGGATCGAATAAAGGCGGTGGTGTTTTAACCTTAGTCTCTTTGACCGGGAATGACTTTTGGACTTTATCTTCCGTTAAGAAAATCATCAGTATTGTTCCTAAGCTAAGCAAAACAAAAATGCTTGCCATAATCAATAAGATAGTAGTGTTTTTATTTCCCTTTCCGGATTTTGCAGGAGCTGGTATAGGTACTTTTTCAGGACTTCTTTTTGTGTCTGTTTTTTTTGTGTCTGGCGGAGTTTTTTTTTCTCTGACAGGAAGTGCAATGGGTTGATGAGGGTTCAAAAGTTCAGAAAATTCTTTTTCCGGAATAAATGTATAGAGATTGTCCTTCTTTTGGATTGTCCCTAAGCCTTCAATATGAACTTCTTTTTTATTGTTTAGGGAGTCATTCAATTGATCAACAAAAATTTCGAGTGATTTTTTTCCATTTTTTTCATCTTTCTCGAGAATTAATTTTTCCAGTTGTTTTGCGTCATCAATTTTTATTTTTGGATCAAATTGTACTTGCTTTTTCGGAGGATAAGCCATTCTATTCACTTCATCTATGCGGGCTTTTTTTGATTGCAGGGCAAAGCCCCCGAAGCCCGGAACAATAACACTTTTATTTTTAAGAAGAAGAGTTTTTATGAAAATATTAATATCCATTTTGTTTTGTATATGCATGGTAAATTTAATTGATTGTCCTCAAAGTTAACGTTTTCGGATGAGAAATATCCCATCTCGGATTGGAAGAATGATTTTTTCGACAGAAGGATCTCTGGTGATAAAATCATTAAAAGCTATTATTGCTTTTGTTTCGGGATCGTCCGGATTTTTCTTTTGAAGCACTTTTTGATTCCACAGGACATTATCTGCAAGAATTATTCCACCTTTATCTATGAAAGGAAAAATGGCTTTGTAGTAAGCTGGATATTCTTTTTTATCAGCATCAATAAATGCCAGTTGAAAGGATTGTTCCAACCTGGGAATGATTTCTAATGCCTTGCCAATATGAAGTTGTATTTTATGCTCGTTATTGGTTTTTTTTATATAGCGTTTGATCAGAGGTGCTAATTCATCATTTTCTTCGATGGTATGTAAGACACCTCCTTTTTGCAGTCCTTCTGCCAGGCATATCGATGAGTATCCCGTAAAAGTACCTATTTCAAGAATATTGTGAGGGGCAATTATTTTACTGATCATCTTAAGCAGATTCCCCTGCAAATGTCCCGATATCATGCGGGGATTGATTGCTTTCAAGTGGGTTTCCCTGTATAATTCGGAAAGAATGCTGTCTTCTTTATCGGTATTTCTGATAAGATAATCTTCAATTTTTATTTTTTGTTCCATTTTTTATTTATAGCTTAATATAATTGGTTCTACCCTTATTTTAATGGTTAAATATTTAAATTATCATTAGTGTCCGATAAAAATCCCAACAGGTCACCGCTACGCGGTTATTTTACTT
>CAYSRH010000092.1:0-7622 GCA_964433245.1 uncultured Bacteroidales bacterium
GTGGGTAAATCACCGACCACTGGTCATAACGAAGATTATCAATGAATATGAAAAATACTTTTTCCTCCTTTTTTAACAGAGGGAAAACGTATTTATTGAAAACTGATGGGGAAAGTAGTGGTTTTTCCTGATTATCAAAGGTAAACCAATTTAAATAATTTTTCTTCACAAATTTCGCAAATTCATTGTTGGCTTCTGATTTTTGCATCAGCAAGACTTCTTCCATCTGGCTTCCGGGACTTTCCGACAACTCCAACTCCCAATAAACCAGCTTTTTATAAACAGCCACCCAGTCTTCAAACGTAGAAGCGTCCTGTATCTGCATACCAATTTTTGCAAATTCAGTCTGATAATCGGATGAACTCTTTTCGCTTATCAGACGGTTCGTGTCAATATGTTTTTTTATTGTTAACAATACCTGTTTTGGGTTAACCGGTTTGATCAGGTAATCCGATATTCTTGATCCCAGCGCAGTTTCCATTATTTCTTCATCTTCACTTTTCGTAATCATAATCACCGGCAAAGACGATTGTTTTTCTTTTATCCGGGATAAAACTTCGATGCCACTCATGCCAGGCATATTCTCATCAAGAAAAACAATATCATAAGAAGATTTTTCTATTTTTTCAATCGCAGCATATCCATCCTTAGCCGTATCTATGGAATATCCCTTGGTCTCCAAAAAAACAATCTGTGATTTTAATATATCAATTTCGTCATCCACCCATAATATTTTGACTTTTCTCTCCATATATTGCTGCTTTATTTATTTTTGTTTATCAAGATAATTTAATCTAAAAAACTGTTCATAAGCAAACCCATCCTGATTTTCTTTAAATATTTCTAAATTCTGCTCATTTATAATGAACATCCGAACACCCTCTTTACTTTCAATCTCTCTATACACATCCTCAACATACTTCTCTGACAATCGATAATAATCCATCGCCTCCGCTTTAGAATCAAAAGGTGATATGATTAATATTTTTTTATCTTCTTCAAAAGATTCTGTTTCTACCTCCATATCTTTATCATCAAAATGGTCAAGGTTAAAGTTAATTATATTAAACCGCAATTGATTTAAAGTTTTTTCTTCGTCATAATCAACTTCAACAACAAAGTAATGTTTTCCTTCTATCTGACTGTTATAAATTTCTTGTGCCACAGTAAGCTTTTCTTCTTTCAAAATATCCGGATGCTCTCTGTCTAAATAAGCCAGTGTTACAGAAGCTTCTTCCGATTGCTCGGTTGATGGATATTTTTCAATATAATCCCGCAAAGCCTTTTTAAATGCAGGAATACCCTTTGTTTGTCCCAAAGAAATCGTTTTCAGATAATCAAAATAACGTAAATATGATTGCTTCTCCGGATATTCCTGATGAGCCAAATTGGTGTTTTGAATTACATCATGGTATCTTTGGAATTTAAAAAATTGCAATGTTTCTTCATAAAGAGCACTTATTTCTTCTTGTTCTTCCTGTAGCTGAAGCAGGTATTCAGGATCCTCAATAACCTTTGCAAACAAAGAATTAGGATATTGCTGGAATATTTTTTGTTTGTACTTATTTTTGCATGCCAGATCATTTGCCTCAACACAAATTTTATAAAGATTATACATTGTAAGGGGTACCATGTCATCATCGGGATAGCGGCTTAAGAATTCCTCATATATTTTAATGGCCTCCTGATTATCTCCAAGCTCTTCTTTATAAATTGCACCGGCAGTCATGTACGCCTCTTTCAATCTTTTATGAGAAACCTCCATTGCTGAATCAGTCAATGGAATGTATTGCAAATAATACTCTCTTGACTTAGGGTCTGTTTTCACATCCGCTTTTTTTGCTTGTTCCTCCCGAACCTCATCTACCGTCATTGCATCAGAAAAACCAACAATCTGTTCTTTGTTTTTACGTCGCCAGTTGTCTTCCAGTTTTCTATCTCCCCACCGGGCAATAAATTCCTGTTTCCCCCTTGTAACTGCACTCGGATTATAAAAGTACCAGGACGAGCCGGAAGTCGAACGATCCTGTCCTGTTCGCCTGGCATGTAGTGCCATTTGTTGCATTCTCTGTATTTCTGCCTGACGTGCTCTTCTTTCTTCTTCCACATATTGCCGTATTGCCTGATCAACAATATGCATTCTTTGTGCTTCGGGCAATGAAGCCATATTTTGCAAGCTATCTTCAAGAGTTATTGTATTCAAATTTCTGACCAACTGAATAAAAACCTCTGTTTTTTCTTTGATCTTATGATAATCCGGATAACTCTCACTAATAAACATATCGGCCGAATCATAATATATTCCCGCATCTTGGTAAGCACTTCGCTCAAAATATATATCTGCAATAGCCAAAAGAGATGTTGTCTTCTGGTTATCATTATCTACGCTGTTAGAAGAAGACAACTTATAATATTCAATCGCCTTGTCTTCATTTCCTTCTCTGAACATAAGTTGCCCCAGTGCATAATATATCTGGTCTTTAAAATCCCTGTTCTTCTCATCATCAAGCATTTCTAACAGGTCCTGTTCTATTTGCCTGACACTTCCTGCTCCACTTTGATAAGTAAACGCCTGACTCAATTTTGCATTAAAGCCCATTTCATAAGGGGGGTTCATTTTTATTACTTTCTTGTAATGATCTGAAGCTTTTTTATACTGATGTAATTCCTGGTTCAATTGAGCCAAAATAAAATTGTATCTTATTTTATTTTTTCGTTTCCTTTCCTCAGCTAACGCCTTTTCTAAAAAATCAATGGTCTTTGGATATTGCTTTTGCCGCAAATGAAAATCCGCATAGGTTTTATAATAATCTCCATCTATCAGGGGCTCAAATTCATCTCTGTTATGAAGCCGTTCAAGTATTTCCCTGCTTTCTCTGAAATTATTATTTACATTTTGCACCCTTGCCAACCAGATATAAGCATCATAAAGAATCTCCGGGTCATGGTTGAACTCGTTCAGCATAAACCGCAATGTTTGTGCTGACAAGTTAAAATCCATGTTGTAGAGATGTCCCTTCGCTATTAAAAGATAAGCATCATCAAGCCATTTGTTATACTCATTCTTATTGTAGAAAGCCTGTTCTTCAGAAGTTAAATTTGCTTTGCCTTCCAACTTTTTTGGCTTTGCCTTGATGCTATGTTCTTCTATGCTCTTAGTCGCTTTATTCATTGCTCTTTGCATATCAGAAGAAACCATGGATGAAGTTTCTTCAATACCATACAAAAATATGGGTAAGACATACGAATAATTATCCCTGTAGTTACTTTCAATCCTTTTCAAGCCTCTGTTATAAGCTTGCTTTCCATTCCAATATACATTGTAATAGGCAGTAAGATTATGATAACTACGGGTTAAAAGCGTGTTTTTTTGCGTTGTGCAACCAAGCAACAAAAAAACAATGGACAATAATAGACATTGTGTTCGTCTCAAGAGCCTGACATTAATCGTAACAAAATATTATTAATCAACTGCAACAACTTCCTTTATTTCCGGCACAACTTTTTTTACCGCCTGCTCTACTCCGTTTTTAAGTGTTTGCAGCCTGAAGGGACAACTTCCACATGCTCCTTTCAACCTGACTTGCACCACCATATCATCTGTTACATTAACATACTCAACATCACCCCCATCTCCTTGCAGATATGGTCTTAATTCTTCAATTACCTGTTTTACCTTTTCAATTAAACTATTTTTCTCACTCATAATCTGTTAAATTTAATATTATTATCAATTGTGAAAACGCATCATTTCATGTAAAAGTATAGTAAATTGTCAAATTTAATATAAATAACAGCTGACTAACTATGTCAGATACTTATCAAAACTGTCCATTGGGTCCCAAAACACCTCCTGAAAATTCAGCACCTGATCTTCTATAATTTTTACTCCTTCTGCTTCGAGCATTTCCTGCATTGTTTCAGGCTGATTAAAATGATGTTTTCCCGTAAGCACTCCCTTCCTGTTAACAACCCTGTGAGCCGGCACTTTTCGATCCGACTTATGCGAAGCATTCATCGCATATCCAACAACCCTGGCGCCCCCTTTCACTCCAATACAGTTCGCTATGGCTCCATACGTTGACACCCTTCCCTCAGGTATCAGACAGACCAAATCATATATCGCATTAAATATATCCTGACTCTCCATGGGTTTTCCCTTTGTTCTAAGTCTGGATCCCTTCATCTTCATTGGGCAACTCCAATAGCTGTTTATCAGTATCAGGCGAAAATACAAGATATTTTATCGGTATTCCCCGGGATATCCATATCTTTTCATAATGTGTTTGAACAGATAAAGCATCACCTGCAAGTTTATCATGGTAAACATCCCGCGTTTCTCTTATAAGCGGAATTTTGTTATATTGTAAAAGAGCCAAGGTATAATCATATAAAGCATCACTATCAGTTTTCAGATGAATCAATCCTCCTCTCCGCAAAAAAGAAAGATAGCGATTGATGAAATTCGATGATGTCAAACGTTTTTTTGCTCGTCGCTTCTTTAGTTGCGGATCAGGAAACGTGATCCATATTTCATCCACTTCATTTTCCGAAAAGAAAGACTCTATCAATTCAATACGCGTTCTGATGAATGCAGCATTTTTAATTTTTTCTTTTGCTACCTCTGATGCACCTTTCCATAATCTGGCACCCTTGATATCAACCCCGATAAAATTCTTTTCAGGGTAACTTCTTGCCATTTCCACCGTATATTCTCCTTTGCCACAACCCAATTCCAAAACCAATGAATTATCATTTTTAAAAAACGAGGTTTTCCACTTTCTTTTTAAAGGAAAATCATTTTTTATAACATGTTCAATTGTGGGCTGAAAGAGATGGGCAAAGGTTTTATTTTCCTCAAATTTTTTTAATTTATTCTTTCCCACAGTTAATAAAGATTTAGCAATATCCAGTCTTAATTCTGTTCTATTCTTAATCCCATGTTATATGTATATTTAAGGCATTCTGTCCGCATTCCATGTCTTACTTGTATTATATAAATTCCCGACACAGGAAATCGAATATTCCTCTTATAAAGCAGGTATTGATGATACAATCCTGCAGAACGGCGAACCTTCCATTTTCCTTTGTCATCTGCCAAATCATAATTCAACGTATCTTTCAGTGTCATTCCAAGCGGGGATGTAACCTCAATAAAAAATATAATATTCTGATATGCGTAAGCCCCATCATGCCTGATGCTAATATACATATCATGCGCATTCACCGTATCTTCAATGAATGGTTTAAAAATAAGAAGCGAATCCTGATGCAAACAAGCATTCTCTATGGAAACGATATCTTCATAAACACGATGTTCGTCACATCTTGTAAATAAAACCAAGGAGAAAAAAATCAGAATATATATAAGCAATCCTGATTTCTTTAATATGTTCTTATAAATAGACAACTGCTTAACGTTTGTTTTTATCATGCTTTATTTTTTGTGTTCGCATCAATTATCCTCTTTGTTGTTGATTGTTGTTATTTTTATCAAAATTTTTCTTCCCTTTCCTTCTTTTCTTTTTCTTTTTGGAAGGTTTCTTGTTATCAAAGCGGTGCAAATCATCCTCCGTTAATGAATGGGAGTAGTCATTTTTTTCTCTGACAACCACTTCTTTTTCTGTGATCACCCGCTTCACTTTTTCTCCTTCTTTATTCATTGCAACGATTTCCTTTACTTTCTCAATTGATATAGGAATCATATTCGCATTATTATCTTTTGCATATCCATAGTACATAATTTTTTTCAGAATATCTGTTTTCTTATAAAATAAAGTACCTTCCTCTGTTTGTAATTCAGCGTGGTACCGGGGAATATCACTACTTATCTCCTGATAAGTGGATAACTCATAATTCAGGCAACACTTCAATTTGCCACATTGGCCTGCCAGTTTTTGTGGATTTAGCGATACATCCTGCACCCTTGCGGAATTGGTTGAGACAGATGAGAAATTAGAAAGCCATGTTGTACAACATAGTTCCCTTCCGCATGGTCCCGTACCTCCGATTCTCCCTGCCTCCTGTCTGGCTCCTATTTGTCGCATTTCAATCCGTATCTTTAACTCTTCAGCCAGCAATTTTATCAATTCGCGAAAGTCAACCCGTTCATCAGCAATATAATAAAAAATTGCCTTGGTTTTATCACCTTGCGCCTCAACATCTCCAATCTTCATGTTCAAATCAAGCTTTTCTGCTATTTCACGACTCTTTACCAGCATACTTTGCTCTTTGGCCTTGGCTTCTTCCCATTTCTTTATATCTGCCTCTTTGGCTTTTCTGTACACTTTTTTAATGGATGACGAATCTTTTTTGATTCTCATCTTTTTGAGTTGCAAGGCAACCAAAGGACCGGATAAGGATACAGTTCCAATGTCATGCCCGGGGGAAGCTTCAACTGCCACAACATCTCCCTGCTCCAAAGGCAAATTATTGACATTACGAAAAAATCCTTTTCGCGTATTTTTAAATCTGACCTCAACAACATCCGTTTCCATTGCTTCTCCTGCATCAATATCAGAAAGCCAATCCATTACCTCAAGTTTTTGAAATCCACTTCTATAACAAGCTTTCTCACAATGTATGTTATGAGGGAATTCTTCTCTTTTTATTTTTTTATCTTTTGTTTCCATCTTTAATTTTTTATTTGATTTTCACATTTTTAGCTACCTGCAATGCCAGGTCTGTAAAAACAATTTTCGCATTTCCATTGGCATTGATATGTAAAAATCCCAGGTCAAATTCTTCTGCTATTTTATATAACGCATTAGAACTGACATTTGTTGAGAATTTTTCTGCAAAATCAAGTTCTTCTTTTGT
Organism: uncultured Bacteroidales bacterium; assembly: GCA_964433245.1. GTDB lineage: Bacteria > Bacteroidota > Bacteroidia > Bacteroidales > JBBRXJ01 > CAYSRH01. The sequence goes on from CAYSRH010000092.1 coordinate 6,820, forward strand.
TAGCCTTACCAAATGATGTTGTTCAAGCAATAACATCAAATTCTCTCTGGTGATCCTTAGAACAAACAAACAAAACATCTTTAATTTTTCCCTTCCCCATCCGGCAATTTTTTCAGCCCACTCTAACAATTCAGGAACAAGAGGCTTCCACGCCAATCGCATCAAAGTAATATACTCATGTAAAAATAATTTTTGTTCTTCGTTGCTATATAAAGCCCTCATGCCTTCAACAATATCCCCATTGGCCAATCGCACCGCATCCTGTATCTGTGTTTTCGAGACCTCTAAAGATACTTTTGAAAAATAATCTGCTACACTTTTATCCTCAATTGCCGGAATTTTGATCAATTGTGCCCGGGACAAAATGGTTGGCAACATTCTGTCGGTACTTTCACAAAGCATTATGAACAGGGTCTTCTCCGGTGGTTCTTCCAATATTTTCAATAACTTATTTGCAGCTGTTGTATTCATCAATTCAGCCATCCAAATAATCATTACCTTATATTCTGATTCAAAGGTTTTTAAACTCACCTTCCTAATGATATTATAACTTTCATCCTTACTGATAATGCCCTGTTTATTTTCGACCCCGATGTAATTGAACCATTCATTGACATTAAAATAAGGTGCCTGTATGAACTTCTCTCTCCATTTTTCAAGAAAAGTTTCACTGTTCGGTTTGTTTGGACCTGCAACAGGAAAAATAAAATGCAAATCCGGATGTATCAGTTTTTCATATTTTTGACATGGAGGACATTCACCACAAGAGTCTTCATCCGTTCTGTTTTCACAAACCATATATT
>CAYSRH010000093.1:0-7462 GCA_964433245.1 uncultured Bacteroidales bacterium
ACACCCTTATCACGTGTTCCTATATAAAGACCATCATCTTGTTTATAGAAACAGGTTGCCTGACTCAGTGTTTGGTTTAAGGGGTAAGCTTGTATTGTTTCTGTTTGCATATCAACATAATGGATTCCTTTACTTGTTGCAAGCAGGAGTATGTGATTCTTGTCTTTGCCATGGAGTGAAATGATTTGATTTATCTTTCCCTCAAAAGGATAGTTTTGAAAAACATTCCGGTGTTTTATTAACTTACTTAATCCGTTTTGAGTAGCCACCCATATATTGGTCATTTGATCCTGATAAACATAATTGATAAAGTTCCCGGACAGGCTTTCGTTTTTATCATCAGCATGGTAATGCTTAAATTCCTGATGATATTTATTTATTTTATTCAGTCCATTGGCAGTTCCAACCCATAAAACACCGAGATGATCTTCCATAATAGAAGTAATGTGGTTGTCTGACAATGTATTTGCTGAGTCATCTGAGAAAAAGCTTGAAAAAGAATAACCATCATAGAGATTTAACCCGTTACGTGTGCCAAACCACATATAACCTTCTGCATCTTGCAATATGCAAGTTATTGAGTTTTGAGAAACTCCTTCTCTTGTAGTTATTACATCGAATTTTATTTCTTTTGAAGCAGCGAAATCCGGATAATAAAAAAGAAAAAGAAGAGAGACAAAAATAAAATATGTTTGTTTTTTTAGCATTTTATATTGAAATTTTCAGGATTTTTTCTATCTATGCGACATGATAAAAAATATATAATTATTATGCTACTTTTTACAAAGATATAAGGATTTTATTAAGAATATGAAAAACATATTGCTTAAATCGGTTTTTTTACTATTTTTGAATTTTTTAAACAGAAGCTTTTTAATTGATACAGTTTTTGGAATATTTTAAACATAAAAGAACAGTTGGAATGCATATATTTTTGTTTTTGACAAAGAAGTTTTTGTTCATAATTATTCCTGGTGTTTTGTTGTTTTTTAATGGGTGTGCCTTGCAGAAAGAGCGAACTGTATTGAAGTTAGCACATGGCTTGGACACAAAACACCCCGTGCATAAAGGCATGGAGTATATGGCCGAGAGATTAAAAGAGAAATCTGAAGGAACATTAACGATTCAGATTTATCCCAGTGAACAACTTGGTCCTGAAAGAGAATGCGTTGAGTTATTACAAATTGGAAGTTTGGCTATGACCAAAGTTTCTGCAGCTATTATGGAGGGATTTGTTCCCAAATACAGGGTGTTGAGTTTGCCTTATATTTTTCAGAGCAAAGAAGCCTCATATGCAGTTCTCGATGGTGAGATCGGAGAAGAGTTGTTGTTGTCAAGCGAAAAGTTCTGGTTGCGTGGATTGACTTTTTATGATGCCGGAGCCCGTAGCTTTTATACAAAAGACAAACCCATTCGCACCCCTGAAGATCTTGAGGGTATGAAAATAAGGGTAATGAATAGTAATATCGCTGTAAATATGATCCGTGCATTTGGAGGTTCCCCAACACCTATTTCATTTGGAGAATTATATTCTGCTTTGCAACAAGGAGTGGTAGATGGTGCAGAGAATAACCCTCCCAGTTTTTACTTGTCACATCATTATGAAGTATGCAATTATTACTCAATCAGTGAGCATGCAATTATACCTGATGTTCTATTGATTAGTACACTTGTGTGGGAGCAGTTAAGTGAACAGGAACAGCAGTGGCTTGAAGAAGCTGCGAGTGAATCTGCTGAGCATCAAAGAATATTATGGGCTGAATCAGATAAAGAATCTCTTGAAGCCGTAAAAGAGGCTGGCATAGAAGTGATTTATCCGGATAAAAAGCCTTTTGCCGAATTGGCTAATTCGCTGCATGAGTCTTTTAAAGATGAACCTGAAATGTATGAGTTAATTCAACGAATCAAGGCTGTTCAGAAGGAAGATAATTAGCCATTTATGGATAAACTTTTTTTGTAAATAAAAAAATGCATTTATGAAGTTTCGGTTGTTTGTTGATAAAGTGATAGCTTATTTTATTGTTACTGTAATGGGGGTGCTTGTTCTTAATGTATTGTGGCAGGTTACATCCCGGTATGTATTTAATAATCCCAGTTCTTTTACAGATGAACTTGCAGGATTCCTTCTCATATGGGTTTCTTTATTCGGAGCGGCATATGCAACGGGACAAAAAGCTCATTTGGCCATAGAGTTACTTCCTCAAAAACTCTCGCCTGCGAAAAAAAAGAAACTTGATATATTTATTAACATGATCATCGCTGTGTTTGCTTTTTTTGTGTTTGTTGTTGGAGGAATAAGGTTGGTTTTTATTACCTTGTCACTGAATCAAATATCTTCTGCATTAAAATTACCTGTTGGTTATGTTTATATCGTGTTACCCATTAGTGGGGTAATCATTATGTATTATGTAATATCAGAAATTTTCATTGGAATTCCGAGTGAAGAAGAAAAAGAAACAATTGAGTAAAATATTAAATAAAACATTTGTTTATGGAGTTTGTCGAGGTTCTTGTATTGGTGTTGAGTTTTGTTGTTTTTCTTTCATTGGGTGTGCCTATAGCCTATAGCATTGGTATTTCAGCCGCACTAACCCTGATTATATCAATTTTGCCTATTCCTGCATTTGCTACGCTGGCACAGCGAATGGCAACAGGATTAAATAGTTTTGCTTTGTTGGCCATTCCCTTTTTTATTTTAGCCGGACAACTCATGAATAAGGGAGGTATAGCGATACGTCTTATAGACTTTGCCAAAGCTATCGTGGGAAGGTTGCCGGGCGGTCTGGCATTTGTCAATATTATGGCCAATATGTTATTTGGTGCCATCTCAGGTTCTGCAGCAGCATCTGCTTCGGCTATCGGTAGTTTTATGACACCCAAAATGGCAGAAGAAGGATACGATAAAAATTTTAGTGCAGCAGTAAATATATCCTCTGCCACCACAGGACTAACAATTCCCCCCAGCAATATATTGATCGTATATTCATTGGCAAGTGGTGGAGTTTCTATTGCCGCTCTCTTTTTGGCCGGATATATACCCGGCATATTAACAGGATTGGTGTTGATGGGTATTGCCGCTGCTTATTCTTACAGAAAAAAATACCCTGTTGGAGAAAGACTGGGATTTAAGGACACAATGTTCAAATTATTGGATGCAATTCCAAGTCTTATGCTGTTGGTCATCGTAATGGGTGGTATTATTGCCGGTTTTTTTACTGCTACAGAGGCTTCTGCTGTTGCTGTACTTTATACGCTTATTCTCGCCATGATATACAAAGAGGTGAAATGGAAAGATGTTCCGGGGGTGCTGCTGAGAACAGTCGTTGTTACTTCTATTGTGATGTTGTTGGTAGGAACATCTATGGGGCTGTCATGGGTAATGTCTTACGAAAATATTCCGCAAAACGTAAGTGAAGGACTGTTAAGCTTAAGTAGTGATAAGATTATATTGCTGATTATTATCAACTTAATCCTTCTTTTTGTTGGGGTTTTTATGGATATGACACCGGCAGTATTGATCTTTACCCCGATTTTTCTTCCGATAGTTACAGATCTTGGGGTTGACCCCATACACTTTGGCATCATTATGGTAATGAACTTGAGTGTAGGTCTTTGCACGCCTCCTGTCGGATCTGTACTTTTTATCGGATGCAGTGTAGCTAAGGTGGGTATCGATAAAGTAATAAAACCACTTATCCCCTTATTTATTGGAATGGTTGTGGTGCTAATGTTGGTTACCTATATTGAGGAAATCAGTATGTTTTTACCTCGTCTTTTCGAATCACTACTGAGTGATTAAAATGAAACAGCTCATGTCTGAGATTAATATAATGTTTTCGATTTTATTTTTTTTTACCTTTTGAAACGTTAATTTTTTGTATATTTATCAATATAAATTTTATTGGTATATAAATTAATTAAAAATTATATTGCTATGAAAACATATTGGAATAACTGCAGGGTGTTTTGTTTTTTGTTGTTTTTTACTTTTTCATCTTCCTTTCCGGCTTTCTCTCAACTTGACCAGCTGGGAGTGCTAATGACAGCAGGAAAAGCAGATGCGGAAAAATTAACGGAAGCTTATGTTTCTCCTTATGTTAATGCAATTGGATCCAATCTTTCTGGTGGGTGGTACAACAGTGCGCGTCCACATAAGCTCGGGGGATTTAATTTTACATTATCATGGAATTTTGCTTTTGTTCCTGCCATTGATCAGGAGTATGACATAAGTAAGCTTGGCTTAAGCAATGCTGCGGATTATGATGAAGATAAAAGTATTGCACCTACCGCTGCAGGAGATAAAAATGAAGGTCCTGAAATTACCTATGGAGGCGCAAAGTTTAATACCCCGGGAGGTACCGGACTTCCTTTCATGTCAACTCCAATGATCACAGCGGCAGTCGGTCTTCCTAAAGGAATTGAATTGATGGGGCGGTATTTGCCTCCAATCGATCTTGGTAAAAACGGAAAATTAGACCTGTGGGGTGTTGGCATGAAACATGATTTGTTACAATATTTTGGAATTGTTGACAGATTACCTGCATTGAATTTTTCTGTAATGGCAGGTTATACACGTGTTAATTCAGAAGTGATGTTGTCACATGACAAAGGTAATATGGGAAATTATGAATTGCGGAATCCCTCTCTTGATTTTACCATTAGCAGTTTTACAGGTAATCTGTTGGTGGGTGTTACGCTTCCGGTTATCGCCATTTATGGAGGTGCAGGATTTGCTACCAGCAATGCAGACCTGTTGATGAAAGGTTTTTATATTAATGATGAGGAAGATCCGTTTTCTCTCAACATAAAAAACAGTTCGGGAGGAGTCCTTAATCCCAGGCTTAATGCAGGATTCCGACTACGTATGTCTTTAATAGCTTTTCATGTAGATTATACTTATGCTGACTATTCTGTTTTGACAGCAGGGGTTGGTTTAAGTTTTAAATAGGTGAGCGTAAAAATTAAAATGCTTACCTGAAAGTAAATATTTGTATGGAGAGTGTAAAAGAATATGACAAAAAAATTGTTAATAAGTACAGGGGCGTTTTAAGAACATGTCATGCAGACCTTACCCGTGAGGATTTAAAAGAGATACGTAGAGCCTTTAATCTTTGTTATGAATCAACAGTATATGCGGAACCTTTCCTTGGAGATATTTTTATGCTTTATCCTCTCTCTGTGGGAAGAATTATCAGCAGTGAATTAGGTCTTGGTCCCAAGTCTATTATTTCCAGTTTTCTATATCCTTGTGTAAAACATGGATATCTTGATATGGAAATTGTGAAAAATAATTTCAAACACCCTATTCCTGATGTTGTTGAATCTTTGGTACGCATATCTTCTTATGATAAGCTTAATAATGTAGCCCAGGCTGATCATTTCAGAAAATTGATTCTTAGTGTTTCAAAAGATCTGCGGGTTATTTTAGTTAAGCTTTCGGAGCGATTATGGATTATGAGGCATTTGCACCGTTTTACTTCCCATACCCGTCTGGTCATAGCGAAAGAGGTCTCTCATATATATGCCCCATTGGCACATCGTTTCGGCTTGTATATTATAAAAACTGAACTGGATGACCTTGCCTTACGTTATTTGGAACCGGAACCTTATAAGATGATTGAGCGTAAGCTGAAAGATACAACATCCAAACGAAATCGTTTTATCCGGAAATTTGTTGAACCAATTAAATCTGACCTGGACAGACTTGGGTTTGATTATGAGATAAAGGGCAGGACAAAATCGGTATATTCGATTTGGAATAAAATGAAAAAACAGGATGTGGAGTTTGATGAAGTATATGATATCTTTGCTATCCGCATTATCTTAAACACACAATTGCGGGATGAAAAAACAGACTGCTGGGCTGTGTATTCTCTGGTATCAAATCATTACCAACCCAATCCCGGAAGAATGAGAGACTGGATATCAATTCCCAAGTCAAATGGATACGAATCATTGCACACAACTGTTCTGGTTCCCGGAGGAAAGTGGGTAGAGGTACAGATACGAACGAAAAGAATGGATGAGATAGCTGAAAAAGGCTTAGCTGCACACTGGAGATATAAAGAAGGGGGAGAGGAAGATATGAAATTTGAAAAATGGATCGCATCAATTCGTGATATCATAGAAGCTTCAAATGAAGACACCCTTAGTCTTATTGAAAATGTTGATTTGCAAGCATATGAAGACGAAGTATTTGTTTTTACACCAAAAGGTGAATTAAAAAAATATCCACAAGGAGCCATTGTTTTGGATTTTGCTTTCGATATCCATACTGATATTGGAGCTACTTGTACAGGAGCTAAAGTCAATAATATAAATGTCCCGATTCGTTATGAGTTGAAAAATGGGGATGAGGTGGAAATAATTACAGCAAAATCTCAGAAACCAAAAATTGAATGGTTGGATATTGTAAAAACATCCAGGGCCAAATCAAAGATCAAGCAAATTGTTTTAAAAGATAAAAACAAAGATGCGGAAGTAGGAAAGGAAATATTGGTAAGAAGATGCAAAAACTGGAAAATAGATCTGACAGATACAACACTACACAAACTGCTGAAAAAATTTGGATTTGAAAATGCCGTTGATTTTTATCTCGCTATTGCAAATGGAAGGTTGGATTTAAGTGAATTGAAGAAACATGTGAGAAATGAAACAGAACATTTGCCTGATGCTCAAAGCAAGCCTTTACCCAATCAACTGGTAAAACTTAAAAACACAGAAAAGAAAGATCATATACTGATCGATGATTTGTCTGACCGTGTAGATTATAAATTAGCGCAATGTTGTAAGCCTGTTTTTGGAGACCCTATATTGGGCTTTGTAAGCGTGAGTGAAGGGATCAAGATACACCGAAATAATTGCATTAATATAAGTCAGCTGAAGGAAAAATACCCGTACCGTATCGTAAATGTCAGCTGGACAAAATCAGAAAAAAAGACAAAATATCCTACGGTCATAAGCATCAATGGATATGATGATATGGGGTTGGTTAACAGGATATCTTCTATTATATCCCAGGAGTTGAAGGTGGAAATGCAGTCTATTTCTTTTGAATCAAAAAATGGAATATTTTCCGGAAAAATCACTATATTGGTACATGATATTGATTATCTTGATGTTTTAATAGAAAAAATCAGAAAGATAAAGGGAGTGCTCAACGTTTCAAGGTATGAAGAAACAGGGGTATAGATGATATATGTTTCTTATATAAATTGTTTAATGTTATTGGAAAGGTGCATGTTTTAATGATTTATTTAATTATTATTACAGATTGATTGTCCGATGTTTATATAATATCAAAATAACTATGGGAAAAAAAACAAAACAAAAAATAGTAAATACAACTATTAATTTATTAAATGAAAAAGGTTATAGAAACACCAAACTGAAAGATATTGCAGACAAACAAAAAATAAGTCTGGGAAATTTAACATACCATTTCCCCAAAAAAGACCAATTG
>CAYSRH010000094.1:0-7433 GCA_964433245.1 uncultured Bacteroidales bacterium
AGTGACGACCTGTTTGTAGAATAAAACCACGGCACATAAAACAAGCCCCATTCGGGGCGACCTGTCGTAATGATTCAACTATCAGGCATATATACGAAATCATGTTTTTTTACCGGACACTAATGATATGTTTTAGTTCTTATATGAGTGGGTTTTTATTTTGTTATTGTATATTTTTTATGTCGATTAATTATATTTATTCATAATATTGTTATTTTAGCAAAGTTGTCGTAGGAAATCAATTTTTTTTCAGACAATAAACAGATAAAAAAACAGTTTGCTTATTTTTAAATTAGATTCGTTGTATTATGGCTAAAACAAGAAAAATCGTATTAACAGAGGAAGAAATGCCCCGGCAGTGGTATAATTTAGCTGCAGACCTTACCAATTTAAGACCGCCTGTGGGACCTGACGGAAATCCAATAGGACCGGAGCAACTGGCTCCTGTTTTCCCAATGAACCTTATAGAACAGGAGGTTAGTACAGAACGTTGGATTGACATTCCGGACGGGGTGTTGGATTTGTTGAGTCGTTGGCGTCCGGCTCCGTTACACAGGGCTTATGCTTTAGAAGAAGCATTGGGAACTCCTGCACGTATATATTACAAAAACGAAAGTTGGTCACCTGCCGGTAGCCATAAGCCTAACACAGCAGTTGCCCAAGCCTGGTATAATAAACAATTCGGAATAAAAAAGCTGACCACTGAGACGGGTGCAGGACAGTGGGGAAGTGCACTTTCATTTGCCGGCTCAATAGTGGGACTGGACGTAAAGGTCTTTATGGTCAGGGTTAGTTTTGATCAAAAACCTTTCAGAAAAATGATGATGGAATCCTGGGGAGGCGAATGTATTCCCAGTCCGAGTGAATTCACCGAAGCGGGAAAAGCTATATTGGCAGAGGATCCGGATACCCCGGGATCTCTGGGTATAGCAATTTCTGAAGCCATAGAAGCTGCTGTGACAGATGAAAAAGGTGAAACCCGGTATGCCTTGGGTAGTGTTTTGAATCATGTGATGTTACATCAGACAATTATTGGTTTGGAGGCAAAGAAACAATTGGAAAAGGCCGGAGAAAAACTCCCGGATATAGTCATTGGATGTGCAGGAGGAGGATCCAACCTGGCAGGTATTGCTTTCCCGTTTATATATGATAAAATACACGGTTCGCATATTGATATTATTCCTGTTGAACCTGAATCATGTCCGACCCTGACCAGAGCTCCATTTGTTTATGATCATGGAGATGTAGCAAAGATGACACCACTCTTGCCTATGTATTCTCTTGGTCATGCATTTATACCGCCCCCGATTCATGCCGGAGGCCTACGTTATCATGGTATGGCTCCTTTGGTTAGTGCTGCAGTAGAAGCTGGTTTGATGCAACCTCGTACTGTGAAGCAGTTGGATTGTTTTGAATCAGGGATATTATTTGCTAAAACAGAGGGTATTGTTCCTGCACCTGAAACAAACCACGCTATTGCTGAAGTTATAACAGAAGCATTAAAAGCAAAAGAAGAGGGAAAAGAAAAAGTGATTTTATTTAATTTTTCAGGACATGGATTAATGGATTTGACAGGATATGATAAGTTTTTGCATGGAGAACTAAATAATTATAAGTTGCCTCAGGAAATGATAGAACGTTATGCTTCCTGTTACGAAGGGCATCCGAAACCATAAATAACAGGAGAGGGGAATCATCTTTTTTTGATTGTACAGGCATCGCTTGTTTCATGAATATAATTTCCATTTGTATTTAATCTTTTGAATAAAATGATAAGAAAAGCTATACTGGAAGATGCTGATAATATACATGATTTAATTTCAGCATTTGCAGACAAGCGTGTGATGCTTCCACGTTCATTAAATTTTGTATATGAGAATATCAGAGATTTTTTTGTGTATGTTGATGAATCTAATGTTCCCGTAGGATGTGTTGCTTTACATGTTGTTGGATGGGAGGGGTTGGCCGAAGTAAAAAGTTTAAGTGTCGGAGCCAGTAAACAAAAAAGTGGTATTGGGCGCATGTTGGTTGAAGCTTGCCTGAATGAAGCCGGGTTTTTGGGTGTAAAACGGGTTTTTGCACTCACTTTCGTGCCTGACTTCTTTAATAAATGTGGATTTCATATCATTGAAAAAGATACCTTGCCTCATAAAATCTGGACGGATTGTATAGATTGTCCTTTTTTTAATAATTGTAAGGAAATAGCAGTGGCAATAACAGTTTAATCTTCAGTTTCTAATTCATCCCGGGTTTTCACAAAATAGGAAACTTTTTCCAGTGACGTGACCATGTCATATTGTTCAAGCCATACATCCGGAGGAACTTGCAAAGGTGTAGAGGTGAAATTCAGAATGCCTTTTATGCCTGCATGAACCAATTGTACTGTTACGTGATTGGCTTCCTCAGGAGGAATTGTCAGAATAGCAATAGATATCCTTAGCGAATCAATAATCTCATTTAATTGATTGATGTGATAGCAAAAAATACCGGATGTGGTTTTATTGATTTTTTCAGGATTGATATCAAATGTAGCGACGATTTTAAGTTTTGGTCTTTTTCCAATGAAATAGTCTGTGATCGCTGTACCCAAATGCCCCAAGCCTATGATCGCTACATTTTGGCCATCTTCAGTATCCAGAATTTTCCCGATAACAGAAATTAGTTCCTGAACATCATAGCCTTTTTTTTGGGCACTTGAATATCCTATAAACATAATATCCCGCCTGACCTGTACAGCTGTGATATTATGCAGTTCTGCTAATTCGTGTGAATAGATATAAAGTTTACCTTTGGAAAGGCAATTGAAAAGAGTTCGGCGGTATCCGCTTAACCGTTCAACGGTTTTTTCAGGTAATTTTGTCATTAAAGATTATTTAGTTGAGGTAATTATCCAATTCATGAACCTTTTAACAACCTCCTTTGTATAAGAAGTATCAACAGCTACAAGAAAATCAAGAAACCCTGGTGAGATGAATAGAAACAACACATAGCGCATAAAAACACACTATAAAAGTATAGTAAAAAATATATATCAGGATGTTATTTGACCTGGAAGATATTCAAATCAAAAGAATGAACATTATCCATTATTAGTTCCGTAGCCTCATAAGCCGGACAGCGTTTATTCCCTTCACAAGAAACTGCTAACAAAAGCCCTGCTATAAAAGCACATATAATTAATAATTTTTTCATGTTTTCTTATTCTTGTTATTGTTATGAAATTTTAAAATTAAACTATATCACATGTCCATTCTAAAAGTTGTAGCAAATATAAAAAATAAAAACAAAAAAAAGCAAAACACTTTATGAATTTTCATTTTGTATTGTTTTTTCAATCACCTCTGCATCTGAATAAGCAGGACAGGCAATATATTTATTACATGAACTTACTATAAAGAGGGTGAAAAATAAGGCAATGATTAATTTTATTGTGCTCTTCATTTTTTCAATGTGTTATTATTCAATGTTTATATCAAGTATTAACGAGGAATAAAATATAAAGTTACGATATTCAACGTAAAAAAAATAGTTTTTCACGTTTTTTTTATTGTCTGATTTAATTATGGTGGTTACAGGCTATTTTAAGAATATCGGATGATAAGTAATTTCCCATTCATTGTCTATTGTTAAAGGATAATTATATCGGTTGTACGTAAAGATGAAATCTTTTATCTTAGATTCACCTGTTTTCGTTTTTTTTATTTCTTTTATTTCCTGAATTAAAAAATCGTGATTTCCAATCATATATCCCAGTATGTTTTCTGATAAGTTTAAATCCGGTCCCAGATTTTTAAAGATGTTAACCAATGGAGAAAATGTAATCTGATATTGTCTCAAAATATTTCCGAGAGGGTCTTCGTGTATGACTTCTGAAATGTTTTTATTTGTATAGGTATATTTGATAATTAAAAAAAGTTTATTGTTAAAAAGTATTTTTTCTTCAATTATACGTCCTTTTTTATCATATACGAAATTCCTGGTTTGCGAATTGTTATAGTGGCTTATTTCTATTAGCCTGTTATTGTCATATTCAAATTTTATTGGGTTGCCGATAGGATGATGAGTGATTCTTGATAATTGTCCGTTTTTCTTGTAATGGTATTTGATGTGTCTTTTATAAGTACTTTTGTTTGTGCTTATCTCTATTTTTTTTACTTGTTTTGCCTGATAATAAAATTGAAAATAACGAAACTCTTTTGCTCTGATTAGTTTTATTGATTGGATATGAAGTTGTTTTTCTTCATATGGAATCATTATTCTTTCTTCAGGCTGTTTACAGAATGAAAAAATGATAACAGAAAGAATTATACAAAATATGTTAATATACTGAAACATCTTGATGAAAAAGAAATCCTTGTAAAAAATCACGGATTTTCATTCTTTTTTTTCCCTCTAATTGAATTTCTTCAATGGATAAATACCCGTCTTTTGTGTAGATGTAAAAAAAAGCTTTACTATCAGTGCAGATTGTCCCCGGTTTTTTTAATGATTGATCTTTGAGAGGAGCAATGCCCGATTTATAAATTTTTAGTAAAAATTGTTTTTTATTATTGATCAGATATGTCCATGCGCCAGGGTAAGGGGATAAGCCCCTGATGAAATTATGGCATTTGTTTGTTGTTTGGTTCCAATCGATTCTGCAATCTTCTTTTGATATTTTAGGAGCAAAAGAAACCATTGCCTGATCATATATTTTCTGATCAATTGTTTTTAACTTATTGCGATTGCTTATTAATTTAATGGTTTGAATAACCAGATCAGCTCCTTTGTCCATTAGTTTGTCGTGAAGTGTTCCGGCGTTATCCTTTTCAGATATTTTCTCTTCTGCTTGCAGGATTATATGACCTGTATCGATATTTTCATTAATAAAAAAAGTAGTGACGCCTGTTTTTTTCTCTCCATTAATGATCGCCCGGTTAATTGGAGCCGCCCCCCTGTATGCAGGAAGTAGTGATGCGTGCAGGTTAAAGGTGCCTTTCCCGGGAATACTCCACAGTGCTTTTGGCAGCATCCTGAAAGCAACAACAACAAAAATATCTGCCTGATAATATTTTACATCCCGGATAAATTTTTCATCTTTTAAATTAACAGGTTGTAACACAGGAATTTTTTTATTTAAAGCATATTGTTTTACTGGTGAATATTTTTTTTGCCTTCCTCTTCCTGCAGCTTTATCAGGAGCTGTGATGACTGCACACACATCAAAGCCGGCTTCTATGATAGCAGACAGAGAAGCTACAGCAAACAAGGGGGTTCCCATGAAAATTATTTTCACCTGTTTTTGCATTTTATTTATTGAGGTTTGTGTGTATGGGGAAAGTTTATCCAGTGTCCCATTTTATCTTTTTTTGTTCGTAAATAAAATTCATTGTGTTCATTAGGCTCTACTTCTATTTTTATGATAGAATCTATTTTGATGTTATACCCCTGAAGTCCGGCTCTCTTTATAGGATTGTTTGTAATAAGTTTCATATTTTTCACTTGAAGCGAGTGTAAAATATTTGCTCCAACACCATAATCTCTTTCATCTGCCTCAAATCCCAGATCTGTATTTGCTTCTACTGTATCCCTCCCTTGTTCCTGTAATTTATATGCCCTGATTTTATTGAATAAGCCAATGCCTCTTCCTTCCTGATTCAGATATACGACGACTCCTTTCCCCTCTCTTTCTATCATTTCCATTGCTTTATGCAGTTGGGTTCCACAATCACACCGGGATGATGCAAAAATATCTCCGGTGACACAGGAGGAATGAACCCTTACGAGTATTGGTTCATTTTCATCCCACGTACCCTTGATTAATGCGACATGTTCTAATTGATTGGATTTTTGTATAAAGGGGATCAGTTTAAATGTTCCGTATTTTGTTGGCATATCCACTTCTTCACCTTTAATTATAAGGCTTTCTTGTTTTAATTTGTATGCGATCAGGTCTTCTATTGTAATGATTTTTAAATTGAATTTTTTTGCAATTTCTATTAATTCAGGAAATCTTGCCATGGAACCGTCTTCGTTCATAATTTCTACCAGAGCCCCTCCGGGTCTTAAACCTGCAAGCCTTGATATATCTACAGCTGCTTCTGTATGACCGGCTCTTCTTAGAACACCTTTATCTTTTGCTTTTAATGGGAAAATATGCCCCGGACGCCCAAGGTCTTCAGGCTTTGTTTTTGTATCCACCAATGCTTTTATGGTCTTTGCCCTGTCCATTGCTGATATTCCTGTTGTACAACCTTGTCCTATCAGGTCAACAGATATGGTGAAAGGTGTTTTGTATAAAGCGGTGTTTTCTCCTACCATAAGTTCTAATCCTAAATGTTCACAACGAGCCTCGGGGATAGATGCACAAATTAATCCGCGTCCGTGTGTTGCCATAAAATTAACGGTCTCAGGGGTGATCAATTCAGCTGCTACAACAAAATCTCCTTCATTTTCCCGGTCTTCATCATCCACAATGATAATGATTTTACCTGCCTGAATATCTTGAATAGCTTCTTCTATGCTGTTAACAGTGAGGTTGTTTTTATGTTTTTTATTGCTGTCCGACATATCTTTCCTTTTTTCAGTATTTGAAGTATTTGAAGTATTATAACTTGTTTAGTTTTCTCTCGTATCATTTTTTTTATATGATGGTTGAATTTTTATGCGATTTTTTATAAAAAGGATGCCCTTTTTAATATAATTGATATAAGTATCCATGTTTAAAACAGGAGCGTCTGTAGTTGCTTTGTATGTTAGCCATATACCCATAGGCAAAAGAATAAAAGAAGGATACCACATTCCCCAGAAAGCAGAGATGGTAAGTTCTTTTGCCATTTTTTCTCCAAACAGGCTGATGATATAATAAAAAATAAAAAATAAAATCGAAATAACAATTGGCATTCCAAAGCCCCCTTTTCTTATGATAGCTCCAAGAGGGGCACCGATAAAGAAGAAGATAAAACAGGCAAACGAAAGGGTGAATTTTCTCTGTAATTCAATTTCATAACGAGCCAGATTTCTCTTTTGCCGGATAATATCTTCTGTATTCAGGTAAAAAAAATCGTTGGATCTTCTTGCTGAATATTGTGCATGACGCACACTCCGTTTTTTTTGTTCGATATTTAGTGATTCAAAAATAGGTGATTGGTATATTTCTTTGTTTATTAATGTGTCAAGCCCTTTTTTTTTGTTTGTATTTTCCAGTGATTCAGGTACGTTTTTTGAACGGATATAATTGATTTTGAAAATTTCTTTTTTTGAAGTGTTTTTTAATTGACTTATGGCATAAGACATGCTGTCTGTCTGATTTTTTAATTGACTGACATTCATCATTTTATAGTTATTTCTGAATAGATTTTCATCTGTTCTGTGCAAGCCAAATCCGGAGAGATCCAGTGCTATTTCTTGCATACGGAACTGGTCTTTTCTATGTGGGAGTGTCCTGTTCCTGG
>CAYSRH010000095.1:0-7403 GCA_964433245.1 uncultured Bacteroidales bacterium
ATGAACAAATATATTCAAAATATAACTTTATGTCATATGGCACAAATATAGGGGCGACCTGTCGTAATGATTTGACTATTATTAATATATACGAAATCATGTTTTTTTTACCGGACACTAATGATATAAATTAGTTAAATTGAATGATTTTAATTTTTAACAAATTAAAAGTACAATAATTTTTAATTTGTTAATAATTTTTATTGAAAAAAATCTTATAATACATCATGCCTTATCAATATTTCAGGGTTTTGTTTGTGTCACACATTTTTTTTTGTACATTTGGGGATTCGTTAACCAATTTTAATTGAACTTGGATTGACCAGAAGAGAATCAGGCACATGATGCCATGAGAAGACATTTGAACAATATGAACCGAGCCATGACAAAAAATTTGACACACACGGGAATGATTATTACATGTCTGATAGTTCCGTCAAGGTCAATAAAATATCATCATGGCGAGCTCCATCTGACAACCGAGTTTACGAGCTCGGCGAAGCCAAATAAAAAATAAAATATAAACAGATGAAAGAAATAAATCATAATTTATAATTTATAATAAAATTAAAACAAGAGGCGTATGGACAATTTATTTAGTGTAAAAGGAAAAAAAGTATTAATTACCGGTTCCGCCGGAAGTTTAGGAAGTGGATATGCTGAAGGACTTGCTGAAAGAGGAGCTACTGTCATCTTAAATGATAGGGATCAAAATAAGTTGCAAGCAGCTGTTGATATCTTGAAAGAAAAAGGATATAAGGCGTATGGCTCTCTTTTTGATGTGACCAATAGCACACAAATAGCAGATGCTATAAAGCAAATCAAGAAAGAAGTGGGGGTGATTGATGTGTTGGTGAACAATGCAGGAATCAATCTGCGTGCTCCGCTCCATGAATACAGTGATGATGACTGGGATAAGGTAATTGGAATCAACCTGACGGGTACCTATAAAGTCTCTAAAGAAGTTGTGCAGGAGATGATTAAACAAAAAAGTGGCAAGATCATTAACATAGGTTCCATGCAAAGTGAGTTGGGGCGTCCAACAATTGCTCCATATGCAGCATCCAAGGGAGGTGTAAAAATGCTGACCAAGGGGATGGCTGTTGATTGGGCCAAGTATAATATTCAGGTGAATGGCATCGGTCCGGGGTATTTTAAAACAGATATGACAAAGCCCTTGTACGAGAATCCTGAGTTTGATGCATGGTTATGCAGCAGAACCCCTAGCAATAGGTGGGGCGATACCAAAGAATTATTAGGGGCTTTACTCTTTCTTTCTTCTGATGCCAGCAATTATGTTAACGGACATATGCTGTATGTTGATGGCGGTTTGCTTGCCAGCGTGTAAACGGATAGTAATCAGTAACTAAAATAACTACGATGAGTAAAATAAATTTCTTTGCACTTTTATTTCTTGCTTTGTTTTTTTTGATGACGTGTTCTCCACCTAAACAGGAGAAGGAACACATCTCGCTTGAGTTGAGTATAGAGGATAGTGTGGTTGATTTCCCTAACTTTTGGCATGGCACAGGATTTAATCCCGCCAAAGACATGCTTGAGGATGACATGAAACTGGCAATGTCGCTTTACGGACATATCAACAACGAGGGAATGGTCTATATCCGCCCACACTATATGCTGGATTTAATTGAATGTGATACCTTTTCCTGCATTGAGAAGAATGAATGCGACTATTCCAAACTGGATGAAGTGCTGGATTTGATGGTTGACAACAACCTGAAACCTACCTTTGAGTTAATGGGTAATCCATCCGGTTTGTTTACTGACTATGGAGATACTTTTCAGCTTAGGGTCTATAAACAACTGATCTACAATGTGGCTACGCGATATCTGGATCGCTACGGAGAGGAGGAGGTGCTTTCCTGGTATTTTGAAACAGTAAATGAACCCAATTGGCACGGTTGGTGGGACCATGGTTTTGTGCAGTTCCTGTATTACTATGATGCTTGTTCGGAGGCTTTGAGAAGTGCTCATCCTGAGATTGTGTTCGGAGGTCCCGGAACCTGGCAACGTGTGCCTCCCATTTTTCAGTTTTTGATGGACCACTGCCATAATGGGATCAATTTCTTTACAGGAGAAAGAGGAACAAGACTTGATTTTATCTCCTTCCACGTAAAAGATATCTCCTACGATATGATCGAGGGCGAATGGACTCATATAAAACATGTGCAGGAAAGATATCCGGATTTTAAGGACAAACCTTTTCTGAATACAGAAGCTGATCCGACGGTGGGTTGGGGACGTGACCTATGGTGGCGCCCCAGTGCCTGGTATGCGGCTTTTGTGGTTCAATCGGTTGATCTGCATTCCCGTATTTTAATTGATTCACTAGGGGTAAACTACCGTATGCTCTGTAATGACCACGGTTTTTTGGGTGGATGGTACCACCGCACCATGTTGGCCCGTCTGTACAATGCAGACAGTACGGCTCATTGTCTTGTTAAGAAACCTGTTATGGTAGTGAAGAGCCTGATGAGTTTGTTGGGAGAAGAGAAATTTCTACTTCCTGATGAGCACCAGAAAAAACACCACGGACTTATTGCAACCCGTAGGGAGAATGGCGATATTGCCTTGTTGTCTTATAACAAACCTGCATTTGATTTTACTCGTCACAAGGAGTTTTGGCGCGATAAAAATAAAGAATTGCTCAATGAGATTGATTCCTTAAGGGAGGTTTTTCCCAATCAGGATGTGGGTATGCGAATATCCCTGCAAGATATCTACGCAGATGAGGCGGCAGTGGTGCATTACCGTATTGATGAGCAAAGCGCTAATGCGTACACCGCCTGGAAAGAAATGGGAAGTCCTCAAATTCCTTCCACGGAGGAGTATCGAACTTTGTTGGAGAAACAGGAGCCTCTTTTGTCATTTACTGAGCAGTCTATTGACGGCACATTTTCTACGGAACTAGATATGCAGGCGCCTTCGGTTAGCTTGGTGGTGATTGCCGATAAGAAGAATTCATCGGCTCCGAAAAAGCTTACAGGTCTAAGGACACAGAAGTTTGCCGGAATCCATAATGAACCCTTGGTCTTGTTAACATGGGATGATGCGAACACCAAAAACATCAAGTCTTATGAGATATTTGTGGCTGATGCACCTGATAAAGAATTCACAAAAGTAAACCGTGTTCATATCATTGACCCTGCGTTTATCCATCTTCCTGACCCAACAAGCACAACGCAGTATTACAAAGTGCGTACTGTTGATTACTGGGACAGAAAGAGCGATTTTTCTACTATTGTAAATGTTGAATTTTAAAAATTAATTGTATTATGGGTGTAAACGAAAAATATGCAAATCCCTCAGAATGGAAATATGAAAGCCCCGAAAAAGAGGGTTTTCATGAAGTGGTAACACCGGATAATTCGCCCTGCAAGGTAACCTGGGCTTTCCGGCTTAACTTGTCCAAAGGGAATAGCTATGAGTTTGCAAATGAAAAGCTTGAACTGAATGGGGCTGTTGTTATGGGTAAGGTTGCTATCACGCATGCCTCGGGCAAGACCGTATTGGATAAGTTTGATTCTTTCTACCTGCCGGGCAATGAACCTTTAGCTGTGGAAGCTTTAGAGGATGCGGTAGTTTTTATTGGTGGTGGATTGTACGAAGGGAAAGGGAAATATTTTACCCGCAAGTATGATTTGTCTTTGCCTCTCGGTGACATACATCAGGTACATGGCAAACCTCCTTACGAAAGAGAAGTGTTTATGACGATTGCACAACAGGATGAGGGGTCCCGCCTGATTTGTGGCATTACGTATGGGGAAGAGGGCAAATGGACAAGCTGGCCTCCGCATCAGCATACGAAAGATCTGGAGGAGGTTTATTGCTACTTTGATATACCGAAACCCAAAGCCGCATTCCATTTTGCAAGTCGCAAGGGGGGAGAGTTCGAATTCATACATCCCGTTTCAACCGGTGATTTTGTAGCCGTTCCCGAAGGGTATCATCCCACTTGCGGAATGCCTGGCGTAAAAAGTTGCTATTTTTGGATCATGGCTGCCCATAAACCGGAAAGCAGACGCTATGACCTCGCGGTGAATGACCCTAATTTTACAATTTAATTTTTAAAACGATTAATCTAAACTGTTATGCCACGAACTATGTCATTAAAGCAACTATTTACGGCTTTTTTATTTATGATGTCTTCAGTAGTGCTTGTATCGCAGTCTGCTTATGAGTCGTACCATTATAAAGTCGATTTTGCTAAGGAGGGGAAGCCCCATCACATTTATTGGAATAATACGGGTTTTACACCCGGAGATATGCTGTTTCGTAAGGATATGCAACTTTCATTGGATTACCTTGCAGCAGTACCGAATCAGGAAACGGTCTATATCAGACCCCACTGGTTGTTGAATTTAATTGGTAGCAGGGGCATGGAAACGGAGAATCCTGAATTTAATTTTGATCGTTTGGATGCGGCACTTGATCAAATTGTTACTCGTGAGTTGAAGTTGATCTTTGAAATCATGGGTTTCCCTTCTCTTGAATGGGAAGTTGGTGAGAATGTCTATGATGATGCAGCGCAAGAGCAAAAAAATCAGGCGCAACAATGGGATCCTGATTTTACGAAAGAGGAAGATTATTTAAAATGGCATGCTTTTATAAAGGCATTGATTTCACATCTTGCGGAGCGTTATGGGACCGAAGAATTAAATACATGGTACTTCGAGTGTAGCAATGAGCCCGATATCCATCGCCACTTTTGGGACAGGGGAATTCCTTCCTTATTAAACTATTGGGATGCATCCAGCGAGGCGATCAAAGCGGTTAACCCTGAGTTTCAATTTGGGGGTCCCGGAACGGCCAGAGGTCTGTCGGATGAATACAAAGCAGTTTTGGCGCATTGTGATACCGGGATGAATGTGATAACGGGAGAAAGAGGTGCTGTGTTGGATTTTATCTCTGTACACAGAAAAGAGTTGACCTACAATATGATTGATAATGAAATTGAGTGTATTCAGTATATCCGCGAAAATCACCCCGGTTTTAAAGACCTTCCTTTTTGGAATGATGAAGGGGATCCAATGGCAGGGTGGAGTCGTCATTATTGGTGGCGCCCGCACCCTTGGTATGGCGCCTTCATTGCGCAGTCTGTGGAGGCACACAATCGCTTACTGATTGATTCGATGGGAGTGAATTACGGAGTTTTGTTAAATGATAACGGTTTTCTTGGCAATTGGTACCAGCGAACGGCTTTGGCACGGTATAACAATGAAGAAAACGAAGACCATCTTTGGCTGTTTAAAAAACCTGCGCTTTCTGTGATGACGATGCTTGCATTAACTGAAGGGACACGTTTTGATGTGGAAGGATATGCCTCTTCCCGCGAAAATGTTATCGTTATGCCTACAAAAAGCAGAAACGGGGAAGTTGTTGTTTTATTGGTTAATAAGCCTGAATTTGGTCCGCCCCACAACAATTGGGTAAACAATGAAGACATTTCTTTAGAACAAATGATTTTGCATGATCCCAATGGTGCGTCAATAAAGCTTTCGCTAAAAAATATGGGCTTTGAAAATCCGGAGATGATGCAGGTGCAGTTAGATGCAATGCACGGATACGCGCATGGAACCTGGAAAAGATTGGGCAAGCCGGACACTATTACAACAGAGATATATCGGGAAATAGCTGCCAATATGGATCCTGTTGTGGTAGAAGAAGGATTCAGCCTTACAGGCAATGATCAGGATGACTTGCATCTTGTTTTACCACCATCTTCAGTAACAATGCTTGTTATTCGCGACAAGGATACACAGCTTGATTTTCCTGCACCTGAAATAACAACGATTACTGCGTATGCCGGGTACAATGGGGAAAAGAAAAATTTCATCAGCTGGCAGCAGGTCAAAGGTGCTATTGTGCGCTATAATGTATATGCGTCGTATGATGGAGGGGAGTACACAAGAGTGAATCCCTACCCTGTTTTTGAAAGGGGCTACCTGGATGTGTTACCCGAATCCGTTGATAAGGCTGACTATAAAATAGAGGTGATTTTCTGATTTTTCTTTTTGTAGCAGACTGACTTTCCTCTTTTTTTATATCTGATGTTTTACATATTTTGAATTATTTTAATCGGACAGTACAGTATGAACTATCATATAGAAATTAGCATTATGAGAAAATTAAGTGTATTGCTGATTGTCGCACTGGTATTGATGGTTTCGTGTGATTCCAACGAAAAAGCCTCTCAAACTGATAATTTTAATATCAGTGGGATTTATCCCCATCTTGCCTATTATAATAATGAGGGAGAATGTGGAACAGGTGCTGTTGTGCCTTGGGCTGATCGCTTGTGGGTGATTACCTATGGACCACATAAACCTTATGGCTCTTCGGACAAGTTGTATGAGATCACAGAGAATCTGGAACTGATCGTTAGATCTGAAAGTGTTGGCGGAACACCTGCCAATCGCATGATACACCGCGAAAGCAATCAGTTGTTTATTGGTCCCTACGCCATAGACGATGAACGTAATGTCAGGGTGATTCCTGTTGATGTGATGCCTGGCAGACATACCGCGAATGCACGCCATCTGACGGATCCTGAGCATATGATTTATTATGGAACCATGGAAGAGGGATTTTATGAGGTAAATGTCCATACGCTGGATGTAACTACATTGTATGAAGATGCGAATGCTAAACAGAAAAAGGGAACAGACATTTCGACTGAACGTGCACTTTCGATATTGCCCGGAGCACACGGAAAAGGCTTGTATTCAGGACAAGGCGTAATGGTCTATTCTAACAATGGAGAAACAGGGAAAAAAGCCCTGACTGATTTTGATATAGAGGCAGGTGTGTTGGCTGAGTGGGACGGCGAAGAATGGACGGTGGTGCGCCGCAACCAATTTGTTGAGGTAACCGGTCCCGGCGGCATTTATGGGAATGAAAATCCGGACACTGATCCGATTTGGGCCACAGGCTGGGACCATAAATCAGTAATCATGGCTGTTAGAGATAGTGGAGTGTGGTCATTTTATCGTTTGCCAAAAGCGAGCCACACCTACGATGGAGCGCATGGCTGGAATACGGAGTGGCCAAGGATAAGAGATGTGGGAACGCAAGAAAAATCTGACTATTTAATGACCATGCATGGGATGTTCTGGAATTTTCCTGAAACTTTCACTTCAAAAAACAGTGCAGGCATACGTCCTCGGTCTTCTTACCTGAAGGTGATAGGTGATTTTGCCCGTTGGAAGAATCAGCTGGTCTTCGGTTGTGATGATTCGGCTGAAAAAGAGTTTCTTAATACCAGGGCGGTCAAAGGGAATATCGAAGGACCCGGTCAGTCACATTCTAATTTGTGGTTTACGGCTTTTGATACGCCCGATAAGCTGGGGCCTGCTACAGCATCCGGTGCTGTGTGGTTGTCT
>CAYSRH010000096.1:0-7380 GCA_964433245.1 uncultured Bacteroidales bacterium
ATTTGGAAAGAGCTACAAAAAAAATTGATGTCAATCACAGAGAACATTCCATCAATAATGAAGGTGCTCCATTGCATGCCCTGTTTTTTCTTGGAAAAGCTTACAGGCTTGCCGGTAAGTTAGACAAAGCAATGGAAATAATTGAAGATTTTCAGTCTTCCCCCTATTTTTTACAATACAATCCCCGTGTTGTAGGGCGTGAAATAAATACCATACAAAGGGCAAAAGCGCTTCATGATAATCCTCTTAACGTAAGCTACACTCGTTTTTCAAAATCCATTCCGAATGAAACACCGGCTCTGCACCCTGTTATTTCCGGCGATGGAAAAACACTGGTATATTTAGCTCAGTTCAGTTTCTATGATGCCATCATGGTATCTGAAAAAATTGGCGATACCTGGGAAACTCCTGTCAACATTTCTTCTCAGATTCAATCTGATGGCAATAGTTATCCTGTTTCATTAAGTTACGATGGACAAGAGCTTTATCTAATCAATGAAATTTCTGCAGAAAGAAGTGACCTGTATGTTTCTGTTCAAACTGAAAATGGCTGGTCTGTGGCCACTCCTTTATCCATCAATTCCCGTAAAAAAGAAACAGGTGCCGGTATTTCCCCGGATGGAAAAACGCTTTATATTTCTTCAAACCGCGGATTTGGAAGTGAGCTTAATATTTATGTTTCAACGCGTAAAGCACTGACTGATGAATGGTCCAGACCTTCCAATGTCAGAAAATCAATAAATACTGATCTTGATGAAACTTTTCCTCAGTTAACGCCAGATGAAAAATACCTGTTTTTTAGTTCCCACGGACATTACAATATGGGAGAATATGATATTTTCTTTGTTGAAAAAAAAGAAGACGGAGATTGGTCAAATCCTGTGAACATTGGTTATCCTATCAACACCACCAACGACAATTTATATTACTTTCCTATTAATCGTTATGTAGGATTAATGAGTTTGCAAAGAGAATCAGATGATGTCCCTGTTATTTACAAAATTACGATAAATCGTTGATTGACATTGCTTTACCGTGCCTCAAACTGATATTGCAAAGAAATCACATGGGAATATGGGGTCAAAGATTTATCTCCCATGTCTGTAATTGCATAATCTATTCTAAAACCAAATAAATTTAAACCAACACCTAATCCGGGTTGCGGTTGATAATAGCTGCCATAAAAGTTTTTAATCTTTTGGAAATTCCCTATTCCTCCCCTTACAAAAACCAGATCACAATACCCCAGTTCCAAGCCTCCATGTGGAGATATATTCGCAATATCAGATGCAATAAGTTCATTTGTTTTTCCTCCAAATAAAAATGTTGCATTGATCTCTGGAATCAATGTGAAATTCTGATTTAACATGACTGCCCGGGAAGCCCCCAATGTTAACCGGGGAATTGTAAGCTCGAGGGGTTCTTGAGGCATTTCATTACCTGTCACTTCAAAAACATCTTTTAATTCATCTTCATTAAAATCCCATACATTGAATGTAGAAGTAATATCTTTCCCCACAGCACCAAACTTCCATTTCCCTTTTGTATATTGTAATCCTACATCAATTCCAAACCCCCACGAAGATGCAAATTGTCCGATGATCCTTCGAATAACCTTAACATTTGCCCCATATTGTAGTCCGGGGAAAAATTCAGATGTTTGTTTGGCATAGCTGATCAGAAAGGCATAATCAACAACAGAGAAATAAGTTATCCTGTCATATACAATGTTGTTGTCACTATCAAAAACATCCAGGGTGTTTTGTATATCATCAACCCCCATACGAATCGCTGAAAAAGCAATTCCGGAAGAATTATCCAATTTATAGGCAACCCCCATGTAATCATATTTGGCTATCCCTGCAAAATATTCCGAATGCATCAATCCTACATCAAAATTTTTTTTCATCGTTGCCAATCCGGCAGGATTCCAGTATCCTGCGGTTACATCATCAACTTGGGCAACAGTTGATTTTCCCATTGCCAATGATCGTGCCCCAACACCAATATCTAAAAAAGCATTGCTGTATTTTGTCTGAGAAAATATTGCAAGAGGACACAAACACCAACAAAAAAAAATAATATGATTGATTGACATTATCCTAACTATTTATATGCTATAAACTAACTTTTACGTATTTTTATTGCGAAAAATTAAAATTACTCTTTTTTAAAATAAAAAACAATCAAATCAACATCACAAAAATTTTATGATTTCTGTTAAAAAACATATCCCCAATGTATTCACTTCCCTGAATTTGCTCATGGGGTTTTTTGCTTTGGTTTTTGCTTCAAATGAACGATTGTCTTATGCTTTTCTTTTTATGTTTTTTGCTTCGGTGTTTGATTTCTTGGATGGGTTTGCTGCGAGAATATTACATGCCACATCAGAACGCGGAAAGATCTTTGATTCTCTTGCTGATATCGTTAGTTTTGGTGTTGTTCCCGCATATATTTTGTATGTTATAACTTTGGCAACACCATCTTTTTTTTCTTTCACTTTCCCATCAATCAGTATTTATTGCGGAGGTCTGATTGTTATTTTTTCAGGATTACGTCTTGCGAAATTTCATGTTGACACACGTCAATCCAACCAGTTTATTGGTCTGCCAACACCGACCAATGCAATACTTATTGGGTCAATAGGCTATCTCTTTGCTGTTGGAGATCTTCCTTTTATTCTTTACAAAGAATATTTGATCCTTTTTGCTTTGTTGTCTTCTTTTTTATTAATTTCCGAAATACGGCTTATTGCCCTTAAGTTCAATTCTTTTTCAATTAACAAAAACATACCTTCTTACACAATTATCGCGGGCGCTGTTATTCTTTTTGTTTTATGGGGAGTAAAGGCCGTTCCTGTTATCGTTGTTTTTTATATAATTGTCAGTATTCTTTTTTCATTCATTGATCTTAAAACCTCTAAATAACAGTTTATGCAATACAAAGCAGACATAAAGATCATGCCATTAAAAGCTATGCCGGATCCACAGGGAAATAACATTGCAGAATTATTGCAAAAGGCAGGATACAAGAATGTAAATAACGTTCGTATGGGCAAACACATGACTTTGATTATTGAGGCAGAATCAAAAGAGGAAGCGATGGAACAGGTGAATGACCTTTGTAACACGATCCTGGTCAATCCTTTGGTAGAAGGTTATGACTATCAGATAAAAGAACTCTGATTTTCTCCTTAACTTATTGTTTCCTGATCTCTTTTTTTTAATCCTTAGACTTTCCCGCTTATTGCTTTTGCAATTTTCTGCATCTCTTCAGGTGGCAGTTTTAGTTTTGGTTTAGAAAAATCAATATCATAGATTCCATTGATGGGGATTAGGTGAATATGTGCATGAGGCACTTCCAACCCAATCACAGCAAGACCTATTCTCTCACAGTCCACAACTTTTTCAATGGCTTTGGCTACTTTTTTTGCAAACACCATCATAGTAGCCAAATCCGCATCTTCCACATCAAAAATATAGTCAATTTCTTTTTTTGGAATCACGAGAACATGTCCCTTTGTTAATGGATTAATATCCAAAAAAGCCAGAAAATTATCAGACTCTGCTACTTTGAAACAAGGAATTTCTCCGGAAACGATTTTTGAAAAAATTGAAGCCATGGATATGTTTTTTTATATAGAAATTTCCATAATTTGAAATGGAATCACACCAACAGGCACTTTGATATCAACGATATCTCCCTTTTTTTTGCCAAGCAAAGCCTTTGCTATCGGGGATGTTACGGATATTTTTCCTTCTTTCAGATTTGCTTCACTCTCTGAAACAATTGTATATTCCATTACAGCATTATTCTTTTGATTTTTTATTTTAACCTTATTCAGCAATCTTACTTCTTTTGTATCCACTCTGGAGTTGTCCATGACTTTTGCGCTTGCAAGAACTTCTTGCAATTTTGCTATTTTCATTTCCAGCATTCCCTGTGCTTCTTTTGCTGCATCGTATTCTGCATTTTCTGACAAATCTCCTTTGTCCCTGGCCTCTGCAATCTGTTGAGAAATTTTTGGTCGCTCTACATTCCTCAAAAGATCCAGCTCATCCTGCAGCTTCTTCAATCCTTCTTTAGTTAAATACGTTGGACTTGCCATAATTTCTAATTTTAAATAACATCATTTATATAAAATAAAAAGAATCCCGAATAAAAAGTATCCGAGACTCTCATGTTACAAAAGTATATAATTTTTACAATATAACACAACGAAACCAGAAAAATATTTTATAACTATTTTGTTTTCTGTGTTTTATATTGTAAAATGCTTTCTTTGGAGTATTTCAGACATGACAATTCCCTGTGGCCAATCATACAGCTGTTTTGGTTTTTTATCCTGTTGTTCTTTCATTTCCGTAACAACAGGCGGGACATTTTGCTCAATTTCTTGTTTTTCTGAATATTCTTTCTTTTCTTCCTCATCATAAAAAGCCATCTCTTTTTCTTCTTGCTCATCCTGTTCATCAAAAAGAGATAAAACACCATTTGAAGATTCATCTGCTGGCTGATTCTTTTTTTCAAACATTTTAACAATTGCACTTCCTATCAGCACAATCAAAGTCAGAATAATATATAAAAATTCTCCAAAAAATTCTTCCATAACAATTTCAAATATTTTTATCTGTACTTCGTTTTTATTCTTAAAGATAAATATAACTAATTTATCTTATAAAATAATATCTATCACTACATCTTTTTTTGTTATCTTTATTGAAATTAAAATGTTTTTGTCATAAAAAAGGCTTTGTATAACCGATAACAACACCAACAAATGCTTGTAAAATTCAATCATATATTTCACCTTTTCGTTTTGTTTCTTTTCATTTTTTCCGGCTGCAAAAAAGATGAAGACTTGCTTCCTCCTGCTTATGTTGATTTTCAGATCTATGTTAACCAGGCCCAATTCAGTGATTTGCATGCTATCGGAAACAGTATGATATTAAAAGAAGAAGATGTAATTGGCAGAAATTATGCAAAACATGGCGTCATTGTATATCGGTTTTCCGAGGATGAATTTAAGGCTTTTGATGCCCGTTGTACATACGAGCCAAAAGAACAACACAGATTAGAGATCACCGATGATTATGTCGTGGCAAGATGCACTGATTGCGGTTCTGAATTTATCCTGGTATATGGTGCTCCCAGTAAAGGACCGGCAAATATGCCCCTGCGTGAATACAATACATATTTTTCAGGATCGATTTTGCGTGTTTTCAATTAATTTTCTATCTTAATTGCTTGTCCGAAAGCTTCAGCTATTTTTCCCAGTGCTTTTTTTCCATCTGCTTTGGAAATATTAGCCGGCGGACCTTGGGGCGTATTATTAACATCAACAATAAAAACTTTTCCTGTTACTTTGTCCCGTAAAACATCCAGTTCTCCGTAATCAAGAGAGACTTCTTTACAAAAAAGGTTGAGCTTACTTATTTCATCCTCAGTTAAAATCTGATTGATATTCTCTAACTTTGTTTGAATCGTAGTATTTTTAAATCGCTCTTCAATTTTTCTGTATTTGAGATAAACAAAATCCAATGTTTCTTTAACAATTGGGACTCGTATATCCTTCACCTGATCATCTTGATAACTATTATCAATTAGTATTTGATAAACATGATTTTCTTTTATTTTTTTAACCGGACACATAATAATCCTCCCATCATGCATCGCATTGATGTCGCTTTTCTCTACTACTTTGCCCTGGTATTGAGACGGGTCAATATTTATTGAATAACCAAATACTTTAAAAAAAACCTGACCCACATAAACTTTACTAATATCTCTGCTATACAAATTTATAATTTGCATGCCTTGTGATGCCAGGCTTTCCAAAAAATGATATTCTTCCCGCAATGTTTGGTACTCCCAGTATATTGCACCTTGCAAATTGGGCTGATATATATTTGTAATATTGTAATGTAAACATTTTGCAATTTTATATAGCGTTGATCCACTACTGGGATAATGGGGATAAACAAAAATCGTTTTATTTGAAAATTTATTTTCTAAATAATACCTGCAATATTTGATAAGATGTTTACAATCTTTTGTTAGCCTTTCGGGCAAAGGCATACCTTTTCTATAGCGATTAAAAAAACCGCGTTTCACTGTATATGGCTTTTCTTTTCTCTTTTGCAATTATATAAAATTTCTTGTTTTATGAATTTATGATGATTGGCTTGTGAGGATTTCTTCGGCTTTCTTTTTATCCTGTTCAATTTGACCGGACAATTCCGCTAAGGAGTTGAATGCCATTTCGTCCCGAATTCTTTTTACAAAGGCTACTTCTATGACGCTTCCATAAATATCTTTTTGAAAATCAATTATGTGCACTTCTATATTTTTTTGTATGCTATTCTTATCAATGGTAGGATTATAGCCAATATTCAATACGCCCTTGTATTCTTTTTCATTAATCCTGACACGTACAGCATACACGCCATCCATGGGAATGATCTGAAAATCATGCAAAGGATTGATATTGGCTGTGGGGAATCCCAGCTTAACACCGAGTTTTTTACCTCCAATGACATTTCCCTTAATAGCGTATTCATACCCCAGGTATTGATTTGCCAGCCAAATATCACCATTGTAAATATGATTGCGAATAATCGTTGAACTCACTTTGCTGTGATTCACTTCAAAAAACGGTGCTTTTTCCACTGTCATTCCGTACCGGATTGCCAATTCGCGATAGAAGCCAAGATCCTGAACTGCATCACTTCCGAAACGATTATTATAGCCGAGCATCATATGCAATGCTTTTAATTGTCCTATTAGTATCTTTTTGATAAAATCTGATGCACTCAATCCGGCCAATTCTTTTGTAAAAGGAAGTTCGATTAAATGATCAATGCCGGTTTTCCGGAAATGCTGAATTTTTTGTTCTCTGCTCAGCAGTAGTTCAGGATGGTTCTTTATTCCTTTTGTAACCCATGCCGGATGAGGCCAAAAAGTAATCACCACAGATTCTCCCTGCAACAAACGTGCTTTATTATTTAAAATCTGTAATAAATGTATATGTCCCTTATGCAAGCCATCAAACATGCCAATTGTAACAACAGGATTACATATAATACCGGATGGGGTTTTTTTATGAATTTGCATCTTTTCTATTTATTGAGGAGCTATTCCTTTTGTTTGCTCAATCAATCCGGGTGTAAAGATAGGTGTTTTTTAATCAGAATGAAATATTTTGTCAGGGCAAGCGGAATGCGTATAATTATTTTTACCTTTAAAGTCAAAATGATATAATATTAAATCCCTGCAAAGGAAGTTTAAATAATAGGTTCTACAACGAATTTAATGAAAGCTTCCAATTTGTTTATATGTAGATAAAATATGGTTTAAGGTAGTTTATATGTTGTATTTTAG
>CAYSRH010000097.1:0-7339 GCA_964433245.1 uncultured Bacteroidales bacterium
GCATGTGATAATCATACCCGTGTGTGTCCTCTTTTTTTGTCATGGCTCGGTTCATATAAGTTCTGCGGCTTTTATATTTTTTATTTCCTTAACATGTTCAATATGCTGATTTAATAATTCTTCAGCATGTTCTTTCTCTTCTTTTAATAGTTCGTGATAATACACAATCTTCCAGTTTCCTTGATGGTCTTCTGTCAAAGCACTGAGGGATTCGATCCAATCGCCGGAATTCATATATATTGTTTCTTCATACTGAAGGATCGCCGGATGGTGAATGTGCCCGCAAATGACACCATCATAATTCTTCTTTTTTGCGTAGGTAGTCAGTTCTTCTTGAAAATCAGAGATGTAAGAAACGGCAGATTTAACTTTTTGTTTGATGATTCCTGAAAGAGAATAGTACGGGAGACCTTTTCGGATACGCCTGTTGTTGTATGTTTTGTTTAACCATAACAGAAAAGTATAGCCCATATCGCCTAATTTTGCTAACCAGCGCAGATTGGTTGTAATGCTGTCAAATATGTCGCCGTGTGTCACATAGAATTTTTTTCCCTTGCTTTCCAGTTCAAAATCACGACAAATGATGAATTTTCCGAATTGTAAGGGTAGGATCTGATCCAAAAAATCGTCGTGATTTCCCCTAACATAGATTACTTCGGTTTTGATTTTTTCAGTCATTTTCATAACCACTTTCAAAAAACGGGTGTGTTTACGCTTCCATTTACCGTTTTTGCTTAATCGCCATCCGTCAATAATATCGCCATTGAGAATTAATCGATCACAAGAATTGCTTCTGAGAAAACGTGATAGTTCCTTTGCTTTAGAATTGATGGTGCCGAGATGAATGTCAGACAGCACAATAGTTTTATAATGATTTTTCGGTATCATATCGGGTAGTAAAATTAAGGGATACTTGTTAAGCTGCCGTTAATGAATTATTAATTAACTGTAACAGTTTTTTTGTCTGGTTTTGCCGTCAGGTTTTAAAATTAATGATTTCGTAACATTCCTTTTTTAATTTTACGGTTGGTCAAGTACATCAAATGAGGAAGAGTAAGTTTGGAAATGATGATATAATTATGGATTATGGACATGCGGAAAAAAGCATTTGGGAATGATTTTGTATGGGGAGTTTCCAATTCTTCATTTCAAAATGAAGGGTTTTCGGATGTTGAAGGAAAATCCAGTTCAATTTGGGATACTTTTGTAGAAAATCCGGGGAAAATAAAAAATTTTGATCATCCGGGCAATGCGTGTAATTTTTATTTTCAATATCAGGATGATTTTAATCTGACATCAGAACTGGGTTTCAATGCTTTTCGGTTTTCGCTTCCGTGGGCAAGGTTTATTCCTGACTTATCCGAAAAAATAAACCAAAAAGCAATATCACATTATCATAAGATAATTGATGCCTGCCTGGCATCCGGTCTGACACCTTATATTACTTTATATCATTGGGATCTCCCTCAATATTTAGAAGATATAGGTGGTTGGACAAACAGGGATGTGGTAAGCTATTTTTCAGATTATGCAGATATTGTAACAAGAGCTTATGGGGACAAAGTTAAAAATTGGTTTGTATTAAATGAACCCATGAGTTTTACAGGTTTAGGTTATTATAAAGGGTATCATGCACCGGGGAAAAAAGGAGTGATGAATTTTCTTCCTGCTGTTCATCATGCTGTTTTGGCACAAGCTGAAGGTGGTCGGGTGGTACGGTGCAATGTGAAAGGAGTGCAGGTGGGAACGACATTTAGTTGTTCGGAAGTAACTCCATACCGCAACAATAGATTGAACAGAAATGCTGCCAAACGAGTTGATGCCTTACTTAATAGATTGTTTATAGAGCCCTCGCTGGGATTGGGATATCCTTATAAAGACTTGCCGGGATTGCGTTATATTGAACAGTATTTTAAACCGGGTGATGAGGATCGTATGATATTTAATTTTGATATGATTGGTCTGCAATACTATTTCAGGGTGGTGGCTAAGTTTAGTTTGACATTGCCTGTTGTTTTTGCTCAGGAGGTGCCCGCAGCAAAGCGTGGGGCAGAAAAAAATGTACTGGGGATGGAAGTGTATCCAAAAGGTTTATATAAAATCCTTAAACAGTTTAGCCGGTATAAAGAGATGAAAAAAATTATTATAACTGAAGCCGGAGGAGCATTTCCTGATAAGCTTAAAAAAGATCAATCAGTGAAAGATAAGCGTAGGCTGCGTTATCATAAAAATCACTTAAAACAAGTGCTGAAGGCAAAGAAAGAGGGGGTGCCGGTGCAAGGATATTTTGTTTGGACATTGGTGGATAATTTTGAGTGGAGCGAAGGCTATTCTGCCCGTTTTGGATTGATATATAATGATTTGAAAAACTGTCGGAAGATAATTAAAAAATCCGGTCAATGGTTCAGAAAATTCCTTACATCATAAGGACAGAAAAGAAAACATGATTATCTTTGCTTGCATATCGGGGTATAGCGCAGTCCGGTAGCGCGCTACGTTCGGGACGTAGAGGTCGTGGGTTCAAATCCCGCTACCCCGACTTATTTTTAACATCTTCCTTCTATACAACCCTCAGTGTTAATAATATTATTGTCCGGTAAAACATCAGAATACCTATCTGCCTTAGAAAAGCACCTTAAACCTTAGTCTCTTTGATTTGTTATATAATAGGAAAAGTTGAAAAAAGAAAAAAAACATTCTTTTTTCTTTGGAATTGAACAAATGTTCATTATCTTTGTATTGAACATTTGATTGAAATAGTAATTATAAAAACTATGCCAAGACCAAAAAGAACACGAAGGGTCAATAATTCGCCTCATTTTAAGGGGTTTATGCCTTCCGGAGCAGCAAAAGGAAAGCGTCCGGTTGTTCTGTTTATTGAAGAATATGAAGCCATTCGCTTATGTGATTATGAGTTACACGGACAAGTTGAGGCAGCATCTCTCATGAATGTTTCAAGACCTACTTTTTCCCGGATTTACGAAAGTGCCAGACGAAAAGTAGCAGAAGCTTTTGTAAAAGGAGAGCCCATCGTTTTTGAAGGAGGAAAGGTATATTTTGACAGTGAATGGTATGCCTGCAACAATTGCGGAAGTTATTTCAATCATACAGGACAAGAACAAAATGATATGATCTGCACTTTATGTGGCAGTAACAATATTGTTCAGTTTCAAAATAACAAACAAGGTGGACATTGCTACCGAAAAATGCATGCTTGTTCACACACAGATAAATAAAACAATTAATTAATAACATCTATGAAAACAGCCATTACATCCACAGGGAACACCCACGAAGCTAAAATTGACAGTCGTTTTGGTCGCTGTGCCTTTTTCGTAATATATGATACAGAAACGAAAGCAACAGAATTTATTCCGAACCCAAACTTAGATGCTGTAGAAGGTGCCGGAGTAGCTTCTGTTCAATTGGTCGCATCAAAAGGAGTTAAAAAAGTTGTCTCCGGAGAGTTTGGAGCAAAGGTAAAGTCATTATTTGACCAGTTACAAATCCAATTGGTTATTGTTAATGAAGAAGATAAAACAGTACAGGATATTATCAATCTATTGCATAATAAATAAATTGTCTAATCAAAAAAAAAGGAGGTTATTATGGCAGGATTTAATCAAAAAGGACCGCTTGAACAAGGGTCTATGACAGGCAGAGGTTTGGGAAGGTGTGCTTCCTCCCGGCAGGAAGATGAAATAGTTGATTTTGTTGGGGAGAAAAGACCTCTTTTCTTACAACAACGACGACGAAGAGGTTGTAATGAAAGGATGACCAATGTAAATGCACATCGATTTTTTCGCCGAGGAAATCGTTAGTACAATTAACCCAAACATTAAAAAACGAGCATATGAACTTATGCTCGTTTTAATTGATTTATATATAAACAAGTAAAAAATTAAAAATATATTTCTGTGAAAACATATGATGTTATTATAATAGGAGGTGGTCCTGCAGCCATTATAACAGGAGCGACCATTAAAAAATTTTTTGCTAAATCTGTTCTGATGATAAAAGAAGAGTCAGAAGGTCTTGTTCCTTGTGGAATACCATATATTTTTCATTTACTGGAAAATAACACAGATAAAAATAAAATGGGACCAAAACTTTTTACTGATTTAGGTGGTGATGTTATAATCGATAAAGTCATCAACGTCAACAAAACAAATAAAGACATTGCCCTGGAATCAGGTGAAAAATTTTGTTATGAAAAACTTGTTTTTGCTACAGGATCAACACCTATTGTTCCCTCATCAATTCCGGGAAACAATCTTGAAAATGTTTTTTTTATAAAAAAAAGTTTCTCTTATATACATGATCTATCATCAAAGATCCATGACTTTAAGAATATTGTTATCGTAGGAGGAGGTTTTATTGGTGTGGAAGTAGCTGAACAACTGGCTGCTGAAAATATTCAAATCACACTTATCGAAAGTGAAGAATTTTGTTTTTCAAAAGCTTTTTCTCCTGAACTAAGTAGCATTGCAACAGAAACAATAAAAAAAACAAACATTTCTGTCTTAACATCAACTTCAGTTAAAAAACTAATTGGGGAAAATAATACTGTAAAACAAGTTATGCTGGCTGATGGAAAAATAATCGATGCCGATGCAGTTATTCTTTCTATTGGCTATGTTGCTAATTCCCAACTAGCAAAAGTAGCAGGCATTGAAATAAATAAATATAGTGATATTTTCGTAGATAACTATGGACAAACATCTATAAAAGACATCTATGCCATTGGGGATTGTGCTCAAACATATAGTTTTCTGACAGGTAATAGCAATTCTATAAAATTGGCTTCAACTGCTACCGCCGAAGCACGTATATTAGGACATAATATTTTTGGAATAAAAATAAAAAAATGTATTACCGGTACCTTAGGTGTTTTTTCCACCAAAATAAACAATCTGGTTATGGCAGCTACAGGTGTTAATGAAACAAATGCCGAAGATTTACATGTTGATATTATCTCATCAAAAAGCTCATCTCCCGATCAACATCCAGCTTCATTGCCCAATACAAATATATTAACAGTTAAGCTATATGCATCACCTATTGATGGTATTATATTAGGAGGAGAAGTCTGGGGAGGAGAATCTGCCGGAGAAATAATTAATATCATTAGCTTAGCCATTCAGAAATCTATCTCTGTTTTTGAATTAATATCTTTTCAGATTGGCACACATCCTTTATTAACTTCTTCACCTGTCAATAATCCAATTATTAATGCAGCTGAAAATATTGTCTATAAAATAACTGAAAAAAACCAATTAATATCATGAAAAAAATAGCAATCCCATTAGAAAATGGACGTCTATGTGTTCATTTCGGACACTGTCAACAATTTGCCATTCTTGAGGTGGAAGAAGGTAAGATCACCAATGAAACTTACATAACACCTCCTCCGCATGAGCCGGGATTATTGCCGGGATGGCTTGCCCAACAAGGTGTTACTGATGTAATTGCGGGAGGAATGGGGCAGCGGGCCCTGGGGCTTTTTTCCATGCAAAATATTGCAGTGAATGTGGGAGCAGAACATAAAAGTCCCAAAGAATTAGTTACTGATTTGTTAAACCTGTCTTTGCAAACAGGTAATAATGCTTGTGACCATTAATCTGTATGATTTCAAATTATCGTTGTTTTTTTTGTTTTACCAAAGCTTTTGAAAAACTGATCGATCAGGAAAATTTGTCTTTAGAAGACAAAAATGCTTTTACCCGGGATATGGCTTGTTCATATTCCGACTTTGGAGAAAATTTTTCTGCTCCTTTATGGTCTAGGGAATTACATCGGATATTAAGAAAATATTCAAATAATCCGGATCCATATAAAAAAATAAAAAAAGAAAGTAATGACATTGCATTGTCTATGTATGAAAAGCTGCAAAGCCGAATTGCTTCTTCCGGAGATCCTTTTGATCATGCCCTGCGGCTTGCAATTGCAGGAAATATAATAGATTTTGCTATTGGAGCGAATTTTGACCTGACCGGCACAATTGACAAAGTTTTAAACACTGGATTTGCTATTGATCATTCAAATGAATTGAAAGAAGAGATAGACAAAGCCAAAACAATTCTTTATCTCGGCGACAATGCCGGTGAAATTGTTTTTGATAAACTTTTTATTAAACAAATAGATCATCCGAATCTCTTTTATGCTGTACGCGGAGCTCCTGTTATTAATGACGCCACGTTGGAAGATGCAAAATATATTGAAATGGAATCTGTTGTCAAAAAACTTATTGCAAATGGTTATGATGCGCCTTCAACCATTGTGGAGAAATCTTCTCCCGAATTTCAGCACCTTTTTGATCAGGCAGACCTTATCATTTCAAAAGGACAAGGTAATCTGGAAGGCTTGGCTCAAAAAACCAAAAAAAATGTTTTTTTTCTGTTAATGGTGAAATGCGAAGTAATAGCAGACTTCCTGGGAGTACAAAAAGGAGACTTTGTTGTTGTTAAAAATCAATCATTATCATGAACATTGCGATAGCCAGTGGAAAGGGAGGAACAGGGAAAACTTTTGTTTCTACCAACCTTTTTTGGGTTATTCAAAGTCTGGGGCTGCCGGTTTCTTTGGTTGACTGTGATGCAGAAGAACCCAATGTGACACAATTTATTTCAGGTTATCATTTCGATACCAGGGAAGTTACACATAAAGTTCCCGTTATTGATATAGCAAACTGTAAATTTTGTGGAAAATGCCATGAATATTGTCATTACAATGCAATTGTATATCTTCCGGACTTATTATTCGTACAGGTTGTTGAAGACCTTTGTCATGCTTGTGGTGCATGTCTCACAGCTTGCAAGCACGGGGCTGTCTCTGAATATGACAAAACATTAGGTTCTCTCAGTTCTTCTTATCTGAATACCTTTTCCGAGGTTATCGAAGGACGAACAGAAATTGGTGTTTATGCTCCTGTTCCTGTTATTAAAAAAGCAATTGCCGGGACAGAGGCCAAACACCTGAATATTCTTGATGCTCCCCCAGGCACCTCATGTCCTTTTGTTGCCACAGTTGAAAATGCGGATTTTGTGGTATTGGTCACCGAACCAACACCTTTTGGACTGCATGACTTAGAGTTATCGGTTGAGACATTACAATGTATGAAAAAATCTTTTGGTGTTGTGATCAATCGTGAAGGATTTGGTGATGCATCAGTCCTCAACTGGCTGAAAGAAAACGACATACCTTTACTATTATCGATTCCTTTTCATAAAGAAATCGCTAGAATATACGCAAGTGGGGAACTTCTTGTTAAGAAAAAACCGGAATATAAAGAACTATTTGTTCAACTGTTTAACCGTATCATTAATCAACAGTTATACCA
>CAYSRH010000098.1:0-7329 GCA_964433245.1 uncultured Bacteroidales bacterium
TGAATCATCTGAAAGAAGGAACCAAAGCTCCTGAATTAAGGGCAAAGGCGACTTCAGGCAATAAAGTCTCTATAGAAGATTATAGAGGGCAATATATTTATCTTGGTTTTTGCACACTCAATAGTTATGAATGTCTGAAGCAATTCAAAGTTATTGACGGTTTTTATCAGCGATTTGAAAAAAAAATATCTGTGATCATGGTATTAACAGATCCCTTAGACGATGTAAAAAATTTCGTTGAACAAAATGAATTTGAATGGGACATCCTCCATTGGGATGGGTGTCAGCAATGTCTTCAAAACTACAGGGTAAAAGCTTATCCAACTTACTATTTTATAGACAGGGAGGGGAACTTTTTATTTTCTCCGGCACCGACTCCCACAGACCGGTTTGAATCACGTATTTTCCAAATACTCCGGTCCGAACGGATATTATGATGGCACTACCTGTTCAAGAATATCCCGAATGGAAGCATAAGTATTTTCCATTACAACAGACAACTCATCCTTTTTAAACAAGCATACTTCTGTTATTGATTCTTCTGACTGGGGAGCCATTTCCTGAAAATTTTCCGTTAACATCTCAAACCAGAAAGTCCTTTTTAAAAATTGAACTCCATTTTTTTCATATACATGATAAGTAGAAGGCAAGGAATTTATGATCTCCAATCCACAAAGATTACACTCCTCTTCAACTTCCCTGACAGCTGTTTCAACCGGCTCCTCCCCCGGCTCCATTTTTCCTTTTGGCAAATCCCATTTGCCCAAACGGTAAATACAAAGAACACCGCCATCCGAACTACGAACAACACCTCCGGCAGCTAATATATACTGATACATTTGTTTTATGTCCTGAAAAACCACATCAATGTCTTCCGCTTCAATAAAAAGAGCAGGAACATGAGATATTCCGGAAGTAAAAGAACCCAAAAGTTTTTTCAATTCTTTTTTCGAATCATATTGATAATATAATCCATTATATTTCGTAAATTGATTAACTTTGTTGCTTAAAATAAGAACTCTGTTACCAAAGAAAATTTTATACATGTGATGAATGACTATGAAACAACAATAGCAAAAATGTTATTGCAAAGTAAAGCAATAAAATTGGAACCAACAAACCCCTTCACCTGGTCATCCGGATGGAAATCTCCAATCTATTGCGATAACAGGAGGACACTTTCTTTTCCTTCAATACGAAATACGATCAAAAAAGGGTTTGTCTCCCGCATAAAAGAATCTTACCCCCAAACTGAAGTGATTGCCGGAGTGGCTACCGGTGCTATTGCACAAGGAGCTCTCGTAGCAGAAGAACTCGGATTACCGTTTATCTATGTCCGTTCTTCAGCAAAATCACACGGCATGGAAAATCTGATTGAAGGAAATATTGAACCCGGCAAGAAAGCTGTGATCATAGAAGACCTTGTTTCTACAGGTAATAGCAGCCTGAAAACTTATCAATATTTACAAAATGCAGGATATGAAATCCTGGGAATGTGTGCTATTTTTTCTTATGGATTTGACATTGCATCTGAAAATTTCAAAAAATTTAATTGCCAGTTGCATACGCTGACAAACTATGAAAAACTGATTGAGCTTGCTTCACATACAGGATACATTAAAAACACAGACATTTCCATTCTGAATGAATGGCGAAACAATCCTGAAAACTGGAAGAAATAAAATCATCTTATGCATAGAATAGAAAGCCGAACAGGAACAACTCCTTACCCGACAGAAACAGTTTTTAATTTCATGGCCGACTTCCGGAATTTCAAAGAACTTGTAAAATCGAAACTTCCCGATTTTGAGGCAACTGAAAACAATTGTACATTCACAATTCCTTCTTTGGGAAAAGGAGAAATGTTTATTCTCGATAAGGAACCTTTTAAAACACTGAAAATGCAGGGAAAGGGAATAAACAATTCCCGGTTTACTCTTTGGGTACAGACAAAGGAAGCAAACAACAAAAAAACACATGTGAAGATTACTATGGAACCAGAGTTAAATCCCATGTTACTGGCAATAGCAAAATCTCATTTACATAAATTTGTTGATATGTTGATTGATCATATTGAAGATCATCCCTTTGATGCAATGTCCTGCAAAAAATAACTGACAATGACACAAAAAGTCTTGTACATATATGACAAGCCCGAAACAGACCCCATCATAACAGAGGCTTTTTCATCAATGCCTGAAGTAAGCCTCACAAAACATGATGTCCATACTTTTTCGATTCAACAAATAAAGGACAGTCCTTCTCTATGTATTCTGGACTGTTCGGTGGCACATGCAATGGAAATTATAAAGCCATTTAAAAACACAGTTCCTCTTTCGTTTGTTCCTATAATATTAATTACTAATCCGGAGAATATCTGCCATTTAGACGACATTTTTCTGTCCGGAGCTATTGATGTAATAACATACCCTATACAAAAAGAACATTTTATCTTACGCATCAAGATAGCCCTTTCCAAAAAAAACGTCATAACCCAATATGTAAACCGCATTGATGAATTTAACAGATTTGAAGATCTGTTAAATATTATGGATAAAACGCCAAATGCCATTTCCATTATCAGCTGCAATGGCGATGTTTTATGGATAAATAAAGGGTTTGAAAATATGTATGAACTATCCCTGCAACAATTTAACGACATACATAAAGACACATACAATCCAGCTGCCAATCCCTACATAAAAGATGTCGTTGAAAAAAAAACAAGCGATTCGTTACCCGTGATTCATGAAAAGAAATGGGAAACAAAAACCGGCACAAAAAAGTGGATACACGGAAGTTATATACCAGTAAAAAATAAAAAAACCGGGGAAATCGAAAAGATCATTGGTATCGAAACAGATATAAGCAAATTTAAAGAAGCAGAAAATCAATTGGAAGAACAAAATGACTATTTGCTTCGTGTAACGAAAAGCTTAGAAACCACCAACGAGATATTAGAAAATCAAAGAATCGAAATAGAAAAAGAACGTAAAAAAGTAGATGAGCTATTGCTTAATATCCTTCCGCTCCCTGTTGCAAAACAACTTAAATCCAAAGGATACAGTAAACTTAAAAGCTTTAAAATGGTAACAATAATGTTCACCGATTTTAAAGGATTTACCAATTTGGCTGAAAAACTCACCATCCAGGATCTTATACAACAATTAAACTATTATTTTGACCATTTTGATGACATCACCGGCAATCACTTCATTGAAAAAATAAAGACCATCGGAGATGCTTACATGTGTGCCGGGGGACTGCCCCTCAGCAACAAAAGCAATCCTATTGACGTTGTCCTGGCAAGCCTGGAGATACAAGAATTTGCAAATCTGAAAATGGAAGAACAAAAAGCCAATAATCAACCGCTTTGGCAAGTAAGGCTTGGCATACATACAGGAGAAATTATTGCAGGCGTGATCGGAAAGAAAAAATTTGCTTACGATATATGGGGGGATTCTGTTAATACAGCAAGCAGGATGGAAACTGCCGGAACTGTTGGGAAAGTTAATATATCAGGAAGCACTTACGAATATATAAAAGATTATTTTGATTGTACTTACCGGGGAAAAATCGAAGTAAAACATAAAGGCGAACTGGACATGTACTTTGTTAATCGCTTAAAACCAGAGTATTCAGAGGACAAAAAAGGCATATATCCAAATGAAAAATTTCGGAAAATACTGGCAGGTTATTAGTCTTGTCTTATTATTTGTATCCTGCTCAAAAAAAACCTTTCAACCTGTAAGCAGACCAAGCATAAACAGGACTGCCTATGTTGAGCAATACAAAGATATTGCCATCAAAGAAATGCAACGAAGCGGAATTCCCGCAAGTATTAAAATGGCACAAGCCATTCTGGAATCAGGTGACGGGAACAGTACACTCGCACAAACTGCAAATAATCATTTCGGGATAAAATGTCACAACTGGACAGGCAGTAAAATATATCATGATGATGATGCAAAAAATGAATGTTTCCGAAAATACCGTACAGTATTAGAATCATACCAGGATCACTCAGACTTTATTTTACGGGGACAACGATACCGGATCTTATTTTCATATGACACCAAAGATTACAAAAAATGGGCAGAAG
This sequence comes from uncultured Bacteroidales bacterium, assembly GCA_964433245.1. GTDB lineage: Bacteria > Bacteroidota > Bacteroidia > Bacteroidales > JBBRXJ01 > CAYSRH01. The sequence continues at coordinate 4,103 of CAYSRH010000098.1, forward strand.
GACTACAAAAAGCCGGATATGCTACCAATCCTAATTATGCAAAATTACTGATCAGGATCATTGAAGATAACAATTTACATGAATTGGATTATGGTTATTATTCATCATCGGGATTTTCCGGCACAAAAGAAATGCAAGATGGAGATATTGACGGACTCCCTGTTATTGCAGGCAGAAAAATATTTGAAAATAACGGTATCAGATTTGTTATTGCAGAAAAAGGGGATTCATACAGAAAAATAGCAAGGCATATGAACCTGGCATTATGGGAAATATACCGTTACAACGACCTTCCCAAAGACGCTTCAATAACTCCGGGACAAAAAGTGTACATTGAACGTAAAAAAAGAAAAGCAAAAAAAGGATATGGTTTCCATATCGTCAAACAAGGAGAAACAATGTACACAATATCACAATTATATGGTATTCGTTTACAACGGCTTTATAAAATGAACCTGATGGAACCGGGAGAATATCTAAGTACCGGAAGCAAACTCCATCTACGTTCAAGGAAAAAAGACATAAAAAGAAATCGCTCAGATTTTGAATTTTATTATTAATTCTCAGACAAAGGATATCATGTGGAAAGAGTTTATTGCTGATTATAAAAAGTATCTGCGATTAGAAAAATCCTTATCAGAAAACTCCATTCATGCATATATTAGCGACATAGAGAAATTAACCACTTATTTGTCACAAAAAAAACCGGAACTACTTCCCGAACAGCTTACCCTGAAAGATATCCAGATGTTCCTCACATGGTGTAATGATATAGGATTCAGTTCCAGAAGCCAGACACGGCTTATTTCCGGACTAAAAAGTTTCTTCACTTTTTTATTATTGGAGAATATTATTACAAAAAACCCTTGTTCATTACTGGAAACACCACGCATGGGGAGAAAACTTCCTGAAGTGCTTTCATTAAAAGAAATAGATAACATACTTAATGCAATAAACCTTGCCACCCCTGAAGGGCATAGAAACAAGGCTATAATCGAGACTTTATACAGCTGCGGACTAAGAGTTTCAGAATTAACCGGATTAAAACTTTCCGATATATTTCGTAAAGAAGGCTTTATTCGTATAACCGGCAAAGGAGATAAACAGCGAATCGTTCCTATAGGAGAAAAAGCCCTGCATGAAATCGATCTGTATGTTCAGCATCAACGTAATAAATTAAAAATTTATCCAAAAGATCAGGATATTCTTTTTTTAAATCGTCGGGGCAAAAAACTTTCACGTATTATGATATTTAATATCATCAAGGAAACAGCACTGAAAGCCGACATTAAAAAAAATATCAGTCCCCATACTTTCAGGCACTCATTCGCCAGTCATTTGGTAGAAGGGGGCGCAGACCTGAGGGCAGTACAAGATATGCTGGGACATGAGTCAATCATGACAACAGAGATATATACCCATCTTGACAGACATTACCTGAAAGAAGAAATCTTTCAGTTTCACCCTCGGTCACAGCAACAAAAAAACAAATCATAAATGACACTGAAAGATAAATACGCAGAAGTTATCCGGTTCTTCTCTTACACTATACCCAAGCCACAAACAGAATTGAAATACAATAACGAATTCGAATTATTGGTTGCTGTCGTCCTGTCTGCACAATGTACAGACAAAAGAGTGAACCTGATTACACCTGCTCTCTTCCACAGATTTCCTGATGCAGAAAAGTTATCCAAAGCCTCTGCAGAAGAAATCAAAAAACTTATTAAACAATGTACATACCCCAATAACAAAGCAAAACATTTGTCAGAACTTGCCAAAAAATTGCATGAAGATTACAAGGGGCAATTGCCCCGAGATGTAAAGTCCCTGCAATCATTGCCGGGTGTCGGGAGAAAAACCGCTCATGTAATTGCTTCCGTTTTATTTGGTCAACCTGTCTTTCCTGTTGACACACACGTATTCCGTGTGGCAAACCGTATCGGACTAACTCCCGGGGCAAAAACCATGTTGGAATCCGAGCAATTATTAACACAATATTTTTCTGACAAATTAATTCCCAAAGCGCATCATTGGCTTATTCTACATGGCAGGTATATTTGTAAAGCACGAACTCCCCTGTGTGAAAAGTGCGGGCTTTCTGAAATTTGTTCTTTTTATAAGTCCTGAAAAAAAAGATAATTTACAAGTAATCTATTTTTTTTATATATTTAGGCTTTCTTTACACAAAAACAAAAGACATGTATGCTTTTTAACCGTATTAATAAAATTACTTTATCAGTCATTCTGATACTTGTTTTTTCAGGATTTTCATACATCCGGATTGACTATAGTGATGCCCGGTTAAAAAATGTATGTAAAGAACTCAAGGGAGATGTCCTTATTTACCTGATTTTCGTTGACAGCAGAGAAACCATGCCATGGACAGAATTTGACATCCAATCAACATTGGATTCTGTTCTTATAGCTGTTGACTGGATAGAAAGTCATGCAAGACAAAACAGTATCAGCCTGAATATAAAAACAGACTACTATATTGGAGAAAAATACTCAACAATTAACAAGCGACTTCCTGCTTCTTCCGTCTATAAATCTGTTACAGAACCTGATCTTACTGAGGGACTTGCTAATTTAAATACATGGGCGGATCGAATTGCCAGAATGGCAGGAGCGTCATTCCCTGCTGATGAAAAAGATGGTATTCCTGAGATTTCTCAACCAAGAAACAAAGAACGATTGATCGCATATTTACGAGATCGTCATATGTCTGAAAGTGTCGCTCTTCTTTATATACTTAATAATTACTATAAAGATGATATCTCAATAGCCATTAACACAATGACAGACGATGATGTTGAGTTTGCTGTTGTGAGTTATAAAAATCCTGTGGAAATAACAAAAAGCATCCTGTCTTTATTTGGTGGTGTGGATTTAAATTATAGCATATTCAGAAGAAGTAAAAAGCAAGTAGAATACGCTACCGAAGTATTTCCAAATGACATTATGGGCAATGTGCAAGGGAAAAAACTTCACGATGTTAAATTTGGAAAATTCACTAAATACATGATCGGGTGGACCAATAACCTAGAGACAAAACATAAAATTTTGCTTAACTCAGGTTCGTTTATTGATTTTTAACTATGATGATTTTTATGTTTTTTTTTTTTTTTTTTAAAATTTTTTTTTTTTTTTTTTAAAAATTTTATTTTTATCAATAATAAATAACTAAAACAAAACCTTATTGGGAGAAAAAAAATACCCTTATC
>CAYSRH010000099.1:0-7316 GCA_964433245.1 uncultured Bacteroidales bacterium
GTCTCAATATTAATTTCAGACATAGTCTGTTTCATATGTTTAAAAATTACGACCATACTTTCGATTTGGTACACATTTTAATCATAGTTGCGTGTGTGTCTCAATATTAATTTCAGACATAGTCTGTTTCATATGTTTAAAAATTACGACCATACTTTCGATTTGGTACACATTTTAATCATAGTTGCGTGTGTGTCTCAATATTAATTTCAGACATAGTCTGTTTCATCCACTTATTTCCGTCATTTAACAATAATTTAATTGCAAATTCAAATAAAAATAGTATTTTTGGAAACTTGAAAAACTAAAATAGTTTCCGCAGGACAATATGCCTTCATTTTTAGTCGTTAAGTGATTATGAAAGATAACATGAACAAATGTTTCCAGGGATGACAGAAGGAGAACGCAAAAGAATATTAGAAACCGCATCAGAATTATTTATGACACATGGCATAAAAAGTGTCTCCATGGATGATCTGGCATCAGAACTGGGAATTTCCAAGAAAACCATCTACCAGCATGTAGCCGACAAAAAAGATTTGGTATGGTGTGTATTTGAAACAGGTGCTGAAGAAAAAAATCACCGGATTGAAACAGAGAAGAAAAAAACAAAGAATGCGGTAGAAGAATTATTTATTGTTAATCTTATGCTTAATGAAATGATGCAGGATCATAGTCCGGCATGCGAACGCGATTTGAAAAAGTACTATCCTGATCTGTATGAAATATTTTATGAGCAACAAAAAAAGGCAATGTATGATGCAATAAAAAAAAACCTGCAAAGAGGAAAAAAAGAGGGAGTTTACCGGGAAAATCTGAACGAAGAAATTATTGCACGCCTGCAGGTTTTTTTACTTGAAGGAATGAATCAGGAAGAACCGGATCCAAAAGAATTACATGCAGGAGGTTTTTTTAATGTGATATTTGATTACCACATCCGGGCTATCGTTAATAAAAAAGGATTGGTCATATACGAAAAACTTATTCAAAATATAGCAAAGAAACAATAGGTCAGATATGCAGGCAAAAAAACAAAAGTACCAAAACAATATGAACAAGATAAAATATGTGTTTCGATTTTTTATGGTTTTCCTTATTATACAGGGATCCGGAACTTCCCTTTTTGGAGAAGAAACCTACTCTCTTTCATTGGAGGAAGCAAAAAAATTGGCCGTTGAGCAAAACAGGGAAATGCAGAATGCACGTAAGGATATTGAAATAGCCAATATGACCGTCACAGAAACCCGCTCCCTCGGTCTTCCGCAAGTTGAAGCATCAGCTTCCCTCAACAACAACCTGCGAATAGCAACACAACTGATCCCGTCAGAGTTTTTTGGCGGTGTTCCCGGAACTTATACCCCGGTAAAGTTTGGGACACAATACAATGCTTCTTATGGCATACAGGCCTCACAAATACTATTCAGCGGTCCTTATATTGTTGCTTTGCAAACATCCAGAATTTACAGACAACTGGCAGAGGATAATCTGAATAAAACAACACTTGATATTAAACAAAATGTTGCCAACACCTATGCATTGATTCTTGCTACCCAACAATACATTGCGTTTATGCAGAAATCCATTGAAAATTTGGAAGGGAATATTGAAGAAACAAAAAAAATGCAAGTTGCAGGAATGGCGGAAAGTACCGATGCAGACAGGTTAACCATTACATTACGTACGCTTGAGAATAATCAAAAGTCATTGAACAATAGTCTCAACGCTTCTTTTAGCATGCTACGCCATCAACTTGGGCTGCCCGCAGAAAGCAATATTACACTCACAGGTACAATGGACGAACTGGTAGAACAAATCAGTATTCAACAACTACTGGCAAACGATTTTGACTTACGCAATAATGCAGACTACCAAATCATGGAAACTCAAGAGGCATTGAATAAAAAAGCCTGGCAACGGGAACGAATGGAGTATCTGCCATCGCTCACCGCATTCTATCAATATTCAGAGTCCGGGATGAACGAAGAACTTACTTTTGATGAATGGTATCCATCCGAAATTGTTGGTGTGCAGGTGTCAGTTCCAATTTTTAACAGTGGAAGCAAATATGCGAAAAGCAGACAAGCACGACTTGAATATGAAAAAGCAAAAAATGCCAGGTACCAGACAAAAGAACTGTTACAGATCAACCATCTTCAGTACAGTGACAACCTGGAGGTAAGCTACCAGAATTACCAGACACAAAAGGAAAATACAGCCTTGTCGGAAAGGGTATATAAACAAATGGAAACAAGATATAATCAAGGTGTTATTTCAAGTTTTGAATTAACACAATCTTACGATCAGTATATAGATGCACAAAACCGCTTGTTTCAATCTTTACTTGAACTTATACAAGCAGGTATTGATCTGCAAAAACTGCATGGTGAATTATAATTATAAAAACAAAAACAATGAAAACAAAAACATGTCTGAAAAAGATTGCGGGATTGGCAGTATTGACCGGATTGGTAGTAATGACATCTTGTTCAACAGACAAGGAGCAACGATTGGAACAGGATATCATAAAAACAAGAGAGAAAATTGTCATGCTCAATGCTGAGCTTAGAGAATTTGAAGATGCTTTACAAACATATCGGACAGGTGAAGATGTATATAGAATTCCTGTAGTAGTAAAAACACTTGAGCCAGCAACGTTTAACCATTACATTAGTGTTTTTGCAGAAGTAGAGGCGGCACAGGAAGCCCATATCAGTCCTGAAACCAATGGAAGAATTGAGCGCATACTGGTTAGTGAAGGACAAAGTGTAAAAAAAGGAGAAATACTCATCAGGCTTAACACCTCAGTTTTGGAGGCTTCTATCAGGGAAGCCAAAACCAGCCTTTCTTTACTTAAAACCTTATACGAGCGACAAGCTTCACTACATCAACAAGAGATTGGTTCGGAGGTGCAGTATTTACAGGCAAAAAACCAGTATGAATCAGCACAAGACAGACTGGCATCATTGGAAGCACAACTTGATATGGCTATTATAAAGGCTCCCTTTTCCGGAGTTGTTGACAACATTAAGGCCAAAGAGGGAGAAATGGCTTCTATGGGAATGTCACTGATGTATCTTGTCGATTTGTCAAACATTATAGTAAAAGCTTCTGTTTCGGAAAGGTATTTGTCACAAATTAAAGTCGGCGATAAGATTGATATTTCATTTTCTGCGATCGATGATTTAATTATCCGAACACCTGTTCGAAGGATTTCCAGTACCATTGACAGCAAAACCAGGACCTTTATTATTGAAATGCATGTTCCGAATACACAACAGCGTATCAAGCCGAATTTAATTGCAACTATACAAATCAATGATTATACAACAGATAGTGCTCTGGTTATTCCTGCGATTACGATCAAGGATGATTTTGAAGGGAAATTTGTGTTCCTCGCAGAAAAAGATTCTGTGGACAGAGCTGCCAAAAGATACATTGAGACGGGACTTTCTTATCAGGGAAACACGATGGTAACATCAGGGTTAAATCAGGGCGATAAAGTTATTGTTGAAGGATTTAATATGGTGTCAAGTGGATCTTTAATTGAAATTTTAGAAGTATCTGATGAACAATAAGAAACTAAAAATAAATAAAAATAATCAAACACTCTAACAGAATAACACAATGGATGTAAGAGAGAATGGGAAAAGAACGGTGCGGGACTTCAAGCTCACCTCAGTTGCCTTACGAAATAAAAGCACGATATTTTTGCTTGCCTTTATCGTTACCGTATTTGGCTTGTATAGTTACAGAAGCCTTCCAAAAGAACTTTTTCCGGAAGTGGTATTCCCTACAATTTTTGTACAAACACCCTATCCCGGAAATTCTCCCATTGATATTGAGAATCTCGTAACCCGTCCCATTGAGCAGGAATTGGAGTCTATCAGCGGTGTTGTGGAAATCAGTTCAACAAGTATGCAGGATTTTTCCATCATTTTTGTGGAGTTTAACACTGATGTGGACGTAAAAAATGCACTGGCAGAAGTGAAAGATGCTGTGGATCAATCAAAGATGAACCTGCCCAATGACCTGCCCTCGGATCCTGTTGTGATGGACTTTGATTTTGGCGAGTTTCCTATCATCAACATTAATTTATCAGGCGATTATAGCATTGAAGAGTTAAATGTCTTCGCGGAAGATCTTCAGGATGAAATGGAAATGATTGAAGAAGTTTCCAAATGTGAGATACGGGGGATTGATGAAAGGGAAGTGAAAATACATGTGGACATGCACAAAATGCAGGCCTACGAACTTACTTTTGATGATATTGAACGTGCCATTACTTCAGAAAACATTTCTATTTCAGGAGGAGAACTTTTATTGGGTACCACACGTTGGTCGGTGCGTACGGATGGAGAATTCAATGACATCAAAGACTTTTATCATATCATTGTTAAAAGAGAAAATTCCCGTGTCGTATATCTGCAAGATATTGCTGACATTACTTTTGGTTATGCTGACCCGGAAAGTTTTGCCCGCCTGGATCGTAAGCCGGTTGTGTCTTTACAGGTGATCAAAAAAAGTGGAGCCAATTTGTTGGCTGCTACTGATCAGGTGTTTGAGATATTGGACAGAACCCAGGCCTCACACCAGTTGCCCTCAGGTGTTTCGGTATCCATCACCAACGACCAGTCTGATACTGTACGCAAGCAATTGAGCAACTTAGAGAACAATATGTTCATGGCCATCATCCTGGTCATAGCCGTGTTGTTTTTCTTTTTGGGTACACGCAATGCTTTATTCGTCGGACTGGCCATCCCCATATCATTTTTCTTGTCATTTGTGATCATCGGCGTCATTGATTACAGGATCAATATGATCGTGTTATTTTCGCTGATCCTCGCTTTAGGACTGTTGGTAGATAATGCCATTGTGGTGGTAGAAAACATACACCGTTTTGTGCAAAAGGGATACCATCCCTTTGAAGCATCCAAAAGGGCAGTTGGCGAAATTGCCTGGCCCATTATTACCTCTACCACAACGACACTCGCTGCCTTTTTTCCGCTGGCATTGTGGGAAGGTATCACCGGACAATTCATGAAATATCTGCCCATTACCCTCATTATTGTACTCACTTCCTCTTTGTTTGTTGCACTGGTCATAGTACCGGTATTTGCTGCGGTATTGATAAGAAGAAAGAAAAATGACCGCAGTGCACAGGAAATAAAAAAAAGAGCGATTATTGTCGTATTGGGAATGATAGGCTTATCTATCCCGCTTTTTCTTGCAGGACAAAGAATTCTTCCTAACTTATTGCTTGTTTTCGGTATCGTAGGTTTATTGGATATTTTCCTTTTCCGGAATTGGCAACAATGGTTTCAGGATGTGTTTCTCAGCAAACTGGAATATTATTACCGCAGGTTATTGGTTTTTGCCATAAGCAAAAGTAAGCCCTACATTTTTTTTGGTGGAACCGTGGTAATGTTGGTCTTCGTAATGATCTTTTTTTTCCTTCGACAACCGAATATTTTGTTTTTTCCGGAAAGTGATCCGGAATATATCAATATTGTTGTGGAGCTTCCCATTGGTACTGATATTGAAAAAACCAATGCCTTTACCATGCAGATGGAAGAAGATCTTGAGGAACTGCTTGGTCCTTATCAATCAATTGTTAAATCAGTGCTTACTACGGTTGGCCAAGGAACGGGAGGTTTTAATGATGTTGGTCCGCAACCCCACGTTGCCGTGACAACCGTATCTTTTGTGGAATATGCTGAACGCGGAGATGTCAACACATCAAACATTATGAAGATGCTGAGTGACGCCCTGGTAAGTCGCTACCCGGGGGTTGTTCTTTCCTTAGAAAAAAACGACATGGGTCCTCCCACAGGAGAGCCCATCAACATAGAAATAACAGGAGAATCCTTTGATATGTTGGTGATGCTCGCCGACACTTTTGACCAACTCATTGCCGATGCAAACATCATGGGTATAGAAAATCTGACCATGGACATGGACATTGGAAAACCTGAACTGGTAATCTCCATTGATCGTGATAAAGCGAGACGCTATGGTATATCTACATTGCAAATAGCTTCACAAATACGCACAGCGTTATTTGGACGGGAAATCAGCAATTTCAAAGTCGGAGAAGATGAATATCCAATCCAACTACGTTTTAAGGAACCATACAGGCATAACTTGTCAGCTTTAATGAACCAGACTATTAAATATAAGGAGGAAGGGGAAACGATACAAATTCCCATAAATGCTGTTGCTAAATTATCCTACTCAACAACATACGGATCGGTAAAAAGAAAAGATTTGAACAGAACTGTAACACTTACTTCCAACGTGGTACAAGGCTATAATGCAACTTCCGTCAATCAGCAAATTATGTCGCAATTGTCAGCCTTTGAAATGCCCGAAGGCTACAACTACGCTTTCACCGGAGAACAGCAGGACCAGCAGGAATCCATAGATTTTTTAGCCAATGCTTTGTTGGTAGCTATTGCCTTGATTTTATTAATTCTGGTATCACAATTTAATTCTTTGATGAAGCCTTTGATTATCATTGCCAGTGTTATTTTCAGTACCATTGGTGTATTTCTTGGATTGGCTCTTTTCAGGATGGACTTTGTTGTGGTGATGACCGGGATTGGCATTGTTTCACTGGCGGGTATTGTGGTGAATAATGCCATTGTATTGATCGATTATATCGAACTGCTTAAAAGACAAAAAAGAGAAGAATTGGGTTTAAAAGAAGAGGCTTTTTTATCCGTAGAAGATGCTACAGAATGTGTGGTGGAAGCCGGGAAAACCCGTTTACGACCGGTATTACTGACAGCAATCACTACCATTTTAGGCTTAATACCAATGGCCATTGGCATGAATTTTGATTTTGCGGGATTGCTACAAAATTATAACCCCCAACTGTATTTTGGCGGTGACGTGGTGGCCTTTTGGGGACCTATTTCCTGGACCATTATTTTTGGTTTGGTATTTGCGACTTTCCTGACACTTATCATTGTCCCGGTGATGTACCGTTTAACGATTTTAGCACAAAAAAGAGTGACCGGATTTATTGAGATGCTTACAGCATCAAAAAACCAACCCATTGAACCATAGTCAGGGGATTGCTGTTGTTAAACCTCCTGAGTTCCGCACTTTTTCGGGTCAAAAATGTTATGTTCCACATAATGAATTGCTTAGGTTAGTTTTTTGTGATGTTTTGGGTGTCCTATGTGTTTTTTTGAGGATTATCTGATAAATAGGGTAAATACTTTTCTGCTATGATAAAATTTTACATATAATCCGCATAGCGGATTTATTAATGACCCATCCATGTTAAAAAATTTATTACAGTTCTGGAGCAT
>CAYSRH010000100.1:0-7309 GCA_964433245.1 uncultured Bacteroidales bacterium
GTTGTATTCCAATGCAATAATTATCTCAAAATTATCAAGGTCAAGCCAGAATTTACATTCCATGTCTCCTTTTTCCGCATGAATATGAATTGGTTCGTTGTTCTCATTTGACCAAAAATAAAGTCTCCATCCTGCTATAAGTAAAATTGTCGGCATTTTTTATTTCAAAGTTACAAAAAATCAAGGAATTCTTGGCAAAATAGATTTTCAATTGTCAACGGAGTTTTTTTAACATAGGCTAATAAACATGTTGTGTGATGCATAGCGGGAAGGGAAAACCACTTCTGTCAGGATATTTGGTGCATAACAATTTTTTAAACCCGTAATTCATGGAAAGCATGATCCTAAATTTTAAACATAAAAAAAAATGATTATCTTTGCAAAACTTATTTAGTTACCTACCCGGGTAAAAATTAAAGAGATAAATTATGAGCAACAATTTTAGTTATAATACGCAGCGGGAAAAGCTTAAAATGCCGGAATATGGCAGAAATTTACAAGAAATTGTCGATTTTGCATTGAAAATAGAGGACAGGGAAGAACGAACCAAAGCGGCTTATGCCATTGTGTCTATTATGTCGAATTTAAATCCTCACTATAAAGAAACCAGTGACTTTAAGCACAAACTATGGGATCATCTCGCAATTATCTCTGATTTTAAATTAGATGTAGATGCTCCTTATCCTCCACCGTCAGCAGAAAATATTTTTTCTGACCCGAATAAGATCCCTTATTGTAGAAATAGAATCAGGTACAGGCATTATGGGAAGGCCATAGAATTATTAATAGAAAAGGCCATAGAGATGGAGGAAGGATTTGAAAAAAACAACCTTGTCTATGCCATTGCCAACCATATGAAACGATTATATTATGTTTGGAATAACGATAAAATTATTGCAGATGAAATTATTTTTAAAGACCTTGAAGAAATTTCCCGGGGAAGGATAACTGTTAACAAGGATATGATAAAACTGTCTTCTGCCAGGCAACAAAAAAAGAAAACACAAGAACAACACACCAACGGAAATAAAAAATTTAACACAAACAAAAAATTTAATAAAAACAAAAAAAAGCATAAACCTTCCTATTAATGGCTCTATTTGAGATCAACGGAGGAAAACCTTTGCACGGAGAAATCCATTCCCAGGGGGCAAAAAATGAAGCTTTACAAGTTTTATGTGCAACCCTTCTTACTTCTGAAGAAGTTGTCATTTCGAATATCCCTGATATAGAAGACGTCAAAAACCTGATTGATCTTTTGTCTGATCTCGGAGTGAACGTTTCAAAATTAAAAAAACACACCTATTCTTTTAAAGCAGAGCATGTAAATCTTGATTTTATGCATACGCCTGCTTATATTGAAAAAGCTTCTTCCTTACGAGGTTCTATTATGTTGGTGGGACCAATTCTTTCACGCTTTAAAAAAGCGTATATACCTAAGCCGGGAGGAGATAAAATCGGGAGAAGAAGGGTTGATACCCATTTTGTTGGATTTGATAAGCTGGGGGCAAAATTTCATTATAACAACAAAGAAAACATATACCATGTTGAAGCACCCAATCTTCAGGGTGCTTATATGTTACTTGATGAGGCTTCCGTTACAGGGACAGCCAATATTATTATGGCTGCTGTACTGGCAAAGGGTGAAACCACAATCTATAATGCTGCCTGTGAACCCTATGTTCAACAGTTATGCAAAATGTTGAACAGCATGGGCGCCAATATCACAGGTGTAGGGTCTAATTTATTGACAATAAAAGGGGTTGATGCTTTAGGGGGTTGTAAACATGCTGTTCTTCCTGATATGATAGAAGTTGGTAGTTTTATCGGACTTGCAGCAATGACAGAATCAGAACTCACAATTAAAAATGTTGCGTATAACGAATTGGGAATTATTCCGGATGCCTTTAAACGTCTCGGTATTCATTTGGAAAGAAGGGGAGATGATATTTATATTCCCCGGCAGAAACATTATGAAATAGAATCATTTATAGACGGGTCAATCATGGTAATTGCTGATGCCATATGGCCGGGATTGACACCGGATTTGTTAAGTATCTTTCTTGTCGTCGCTACACAAGCCAAAGGTAGTGTATTGATCCATCAAAAAATGTTTGAGAGCCGTCTCTTTTTTGTGGACAAATTGATTGATATGGGTGCACAGATTATCCTCTGTGATCCACACAGGGCAACTGTTATCGGTCTTGACAAGAAGATCAGGCTGAAGGGTTCTGTAATGATATCGCCTGACATCAGGGCAGGTGTGGCGTTGCTGATCGCAGCACTTTCAGCAGAAGGAAAGTCTGTTATTCATAATATTGACCAGATTGACAGGGGATATGAAAATATCGATGGCAGGCTCAATGCCCTCGGGGCAGATATAAAAAGGGTGAATGAATGATCAATGAATCATAATCAGCAACATACATTAAAAGCATCGGTATTTTGTGCGTCAAGTTCAAAAGTTCCCGAACATTATTTTACAACAGCAAAAAAATGTGGAGAGATATTGGTTGAGAACCAATACAAAGTGTATTATGGCGGAGGTTCTGTCGGATTGATGGGGGCATTGGCAGATAGTGTATTGAAAAATAAGGGAGAACTCATTGGAATTATCCCTGAGTTTATGGTAGAGATGAAATGGGGAAATAAAAATGTGACTGAATTGGTCGTTGTGAGTGATATGTTTGAGAGAAAAAAGTTGTTGATTATCAATGCAGATGTCATTATTGTGTTACCCGGCGGCAGCGGAACCATAGATGAACTGTTTGAAGCAATAACGGCCAAGCAACTCGGGCAGATTACTGCACCTGTTATCATTGTAAATGAACAGGGGTATTATGATCATTTACTGGAACATTTGGATCGTGTTATTGAAGAGGGTTTTATGTCAGATTTTCATAGAAAAATGTGGTGTGTTATTGACACACCTGAAAAAATCCCGGAAGCGATTAAAAATGCACCCGATTGGCATTCTTCTGCTATCAATGGGGCGCAACTTTGAAAGAAAAGTTATTTTTTCAAAGCTTCTGCACCACTAACAATCTCTAAAATTTCATTTGTAATATTTGCCTGTCGTGCTTTGTTGTATTGTAAAGTTAATTCGCCCAACAGAGAAGTAGCATTGTCTGTGGCCTGATGCATTGCAGTCATCCGGGCACCATGTTCCGAGGCAATTGAATCGATAATGGCTTGGTATAGTTTTAGGTATAGAGATTTCGGGATCAGATGCTCAAGAATATATTCTTTGGAAGGCTCATAAACATAATCCGGTTGTGAAAGCAGATTAATATTTGTCTTCGGATTAACAATGGGGAGGAATGTATCTGTCTGTGTTTCCTGACTTGCCGCGTTGATGAATTTATTGTTAACGATCTCTATGCGGTCATATTTTTGCTCTGTAAAATCATTCATTAATTTTTGCGTTAACCCATGAATCATATCTGTGGTTGGATTATCCAAAAGTTCATTCATTTGTTTTACCACAGAATAATCTTTAATATTGAGATAATCAGCACCTTTTTTCCCAATGCAAAGGAAATCAATCTGATTATTTTCAAGCAAATCAGCATAGTTCTCTTTTGCCAATAGAATAGCACTTTTAATGGCATTCATGTTAAATCCGCCACACAGCCCCCTATTAGAGGTAACCAAAATAACAAGAATTCGTTTTAATACTTCTCTTTCTTCACCATAGGGATTTTCTGAATAATCAGATGTTAAACTCAAATTCCCGATTATCTGATTGAATTTTAGGACGTAAGGTCGAATTTTTTCAACACGTGTTTGCGATTTTTTTAGTTTTGAAGCTGAAACCATCTTCATCGCACTTGTAATCTGCTTTGTAGATTTAACAGATGATATTCTGGTTCTTATTTCTTTTAAATTACCCATAAATTTAGTGTGCTTCCAGTGTTACAAAACGTACAATCATAAAAATTACGATGACAATCCTCTTGTAATATCTAATGCAAGTTTTTGCAATGTATCTTCCATTTCTTTTGTTGGTGCTTCAGTCTTTAATTTTTCCAGCAGATTCTGATGATTTGCTTCTAAATTACTGAGAAATTCTTTCTCAAAAAGCCGGACTTTCTCAATAGTAATATTTTTTAATAAACTATTGACCCCACAATAGATAATAGCAGCTTGTTTTTCTGCAGGAAGAGGAGAATATTGTCCCTGTTTGAGGATTTCCACGTTTTTTGCTCCTTTGTCAAGGATCGCTTTTGTGGCATCATCAAGGTCAGAGCCAAACTTAGAAAAAGCTTCAAGCTCTCTGTATTGTGCCTGGTCTAACTTAAGTGAGCCTGAAATTTTCTTCATGGATTTAATTTGAGCAGACCCACCTACACGTGAAACAGAAATTCCCACATTTATAGCAGGGCGGATCCCTGCATTAAAAAGTGTGTTTTCCAGAAATATTTGGCCATCGGTAATGGAAATAACGTTGGTTGGAATATATGCAGAGACATCTCCCGCTTGTGTTTCAATGATCGGAAGTGCAGTTAATGAACCACCACCTTTAACTTTTGGTTTTAAGACCTCGGGCAGGTCGTTCATTTTTTTGGCAATGTCATCTGATTCGATTATTTTGGCCGCTCGTTCAAGTAAGCGTGAATGCAAATAAAACACATCTCCCGGATATGCTTCTCTTCCCGGTGGACGCCTTAACAAAAGAGATACTTCTCTGTATGAAACAGCTTGTTTGGAAAGATCATCAAAAATAATCAGTGCATGACGGCCTGTATCTCTAAAATACTCTCCAATGGTTGTTCCGGTATAAGGGGCATAAAATTGTAGAGCTGCAGGATCTGAAGCAGTAGAGGAGACAATGGTGGTGTATTCCATGGCACCATGTCTTTCCAAAGTTTTGGCTATTTGTGCTACGGTAGAACCTTTCTGTCCAATGGCAACATAGATACAATAAACAGGATTTCCTTGTTCGAAAAATTCTTTTTGGTTTATAATTGTATCAATGGCGATGGCTGTTTTTCCGGTTTGCCGGTCCCCGATAATAAGTTCTCGTTGCCCTCTTCCGATAGGGATCATAGAGTCAATTGCTTTGATTCCCGTTTGTAAAGGCTCTTTCACAGGTTGTCTGTAGATTACCTGGGGAGCTTTTCTTTCAATGGGAAGTTCAAAAAGCTCACCTTTCAATTCTCCTTTATTGTCCAAAGGTTCACCAATTGTGTTAATAATCCTGCCACAAAGACCTTCCCCTACTTTAATAGAAGCAATACGCCCTGTACGTTTTACAATATCCCCTTCTTTTATTTCATCGGAACCCCCTAACAACACAGCACCTACACTATCTTCTTCAAGGTTGAGTACGATGCCTAATGTGCCATTCGAAAATTCAAGCATCTCATTGGCTTTTACCTTGGATAGTCCGTGAATAATAGCAATTCCGTCTCCTATTTGCAAAATTGTTCCGGTTTCCTCTAAAGAAACATCGGTTGACAATCCTTCAATCTGTTGTTTTAGTATTTCAGATATTTCAGCAGGTTTAATTCCAGACATAATAACAATGTGTTTAAATGTATATTAAATAATTTCTGTTTTTTGTAATGATTCTCTTATCTCTTGTAATGATTTGGAAATACTTGCATCATACAGGGAATCATCTAATTGAATCATAATTCCACCTAAAATGGCAGGGTCAACAAGACTTTCCACTTCTAGTTTTTTGTTTATTTGTTTTTCAATGGTTGAGCTGATGCTTTTTATTAATGAATTATCAATTTTTACAGAAGTTGTAATTTTTGCTAATGAAATATTGTTCTCTTTCCGGTAAAGAGAGATAAAAGCCCGGCAAATATCACTCAGATTTTTCTCTCTGTTTTTTTTGATGACAAGATGAATGAAAGCCAGGGTGTCAGGGGAATATGTTGTATGAAATATTGTGTCAATAATTTCCTTTTTTTTACTTGGCTTGATAGATGGATTGGTCAAAAATATAATTAATTCTTCAGATTCACCAATAGACTTGATTAAATGCTGTATATCTGTATATATTTTATTGATCGTGTTTTTTTCAACACCAAGAAGATAGAGTGCTTTGGCGTATCTGGATCCAATTTGGCTAATGTTCATCGTTTGTTAATTAATATGAAGATCGTCAATTTGTTTTTTTATAAAAGCTTCTTGATCATTACTTGAATGAAGGTCTTTTTGAATAATTTTTTCAGCAATTTGAACGGAGAGATCAACCATATAATCTTTCATCTCTTTTAAAGCTTTTCTTTTTTCATTTTCTATTGCTTGATTTGCTTTTTCAATCATCTTGTCAGATTCTTCCACAGCTTTGATTCTGGCCTCTTCCATAATCTTGTCTTTTAATTCCATGCTTTCCTGAAGAATTTTGGCTTTTTCTGCATTTACAGATTCCAATAATTGTTGATTGGATGCCTGCATTTCCTGCATTTCCTCTTTGGCTCTTTCGGCGGCTTTAATTGCATTTTCAATTGATTTTTCCCGCTCTTTAAGACTATTTAAGATGAGGGGCCAGGCAAATTTTTTAAGAATAAAAAATACGATAGAAAAGGAAACCAACATCCAGAAGACCAATCCTAAATCAGGCGTAATGAGTTCCATATATAGTTATTTTTTAGTGATGTTAAATAAAAAAATCATCTGACAGCCAATCGCTGTCAGATGAAAAAATCTTACACAAAAAGGATAAGCAGGCAAACAACTACACCGAAGAAGGATACCCCTTCAATCAGTGCTGCAGCTACGATCATGCTGGATCGTACATCACCGGCAGCCTCAGGTTGCCGGGCAATTGCTTCCATAGCGGCACTACCAATTTGACCAATGCCGAAAGATGCGGCAAAAGCAGAAATAGCAGCTCCGAATCCTGCTGCTAATTTTCCCAGCGCTAACGCTTCTAACAATACCATTAATGCAGTCATAATTTATTAATTTAAAAATGAATAAAAAAATTAGTGATGATCTTCGTGTTCTGCTGTAGCCATGCCAAAAAAGATGGCGGACAACAACGTGAACACGTAAGCTTGTATAAATGCAACCAATATTTCAAGTACCGTCATAAATATAGTAAAAGTAATGGCCATGATGGAAGTCCCATATCCAATAAAGACATTAAATTGTCCAAAAATAAAAATAAGAGAAAAGAAAGCCAGTGTAATCATATGTCCGGCCGTGATATTAGCAAATAAACGGATCATTAATGTGAAAGGTTTATTGAAAAGTCCCACAAATTCAATGACAGGAATAATGGGTATTGGATATTTCAGAAACCAGGGAATTCCGGGGGTATCGTAAACATGTTTCCAGTAATCTTTGT
>CAYSRH010000101.1:0-1454 GCA_964433245.1 uncultured Bacteroidales bacterium
AGGTAGTTTCAATCCACGCACCCGCAGGGGGTGCGACCCCAACGACTTCAGTCAATCCGCAATTTGGTCTGTCGTTTCAATCCACGCACCCGCAGGGGGTGCGACTCTATTGCTCTTAAATTATTACACAATAACGATTTAAGGTGAACCTTATGCGAACCCTTCTCTGGTATTGTCAAAGAGCGGAATCCCTGAAAATAAATACTTACATAGGAAAGAAATAATATTCCTGATAATTCTGTGAGCTTCCGGTTCGCATTACAAAATTAGGGGATCTTCGACGACATCATAGTGTTTTTTCAGCCCAACATGGGAAATCTTTCGATGCCAGTTACTTCCAAGAAAATAGAAACGAACACTATCTTCTTCTTTATTAATAATATTCACAATTTTATCTTTCATTTTGACCCATTCCGCGGGATCTACCTGACATTCGAAAACCGAATACTGAACGCGTATACCGTTACTCTCGCAAAGCTTCGCAAGCTTTCTCAACCTTCTGCGGCCATCGGTAGTATCGGTCCTTACATCATAGCTAACAACAACCCTCATCTTCGCTCCTATTTCCAGACAAACGGCGGATATCCGTCAATATCACGCCTAATCCATCTCGCAAAAATCAATGCTTGGAGAAAGAACAACCTCCCAAATGTCGATTTTTCGTTAATAAAAGGATGCATTATTTCTTCTTTTTTCCTGTCCTGATACGCGGTAAGCAGAATTTTTTTTCCTTCGTCGTTCAGCAAGACAGATTTTGCGTCTGTCGATCTAAAATGCCCTTTTTTTATTTGGCAGCGATTAATGAGAGACAAGATCAATCTATCCGCAAAAAATGAACGGAACTCTTCCATCAAATCGAGTGCCAAGCTGTATCTACCGGATCTGTCCCTATGCAAAAAACCTACTGCGGGATCCAGACCGACCGTTTCCAATGCAGACCGTATATCATGCATCATAACCACATAAATAAACGATAATAACGCATTTACTTCATCCCTTGGCGGTCGTTTATTCCTTCCGCTGAAAATGAAATCTTCCTTTTGCTGTTTTAGTAAGTGATTAAAAACATTAAAATAGCATCTGGCAGCAATTCCTTCTATTCCGCGTATGACGTCAAGATCGTTCGAATTCTCAACGGTTTTTAAAATATGTTTTAATTCTCTAACAGCTTTTCCGACATGCTCGTTATTGTTATTAGAATCGCGCAAAAAACGATTTAATACTGCAATGGAATTAACAATTTTACCCTGGATGATCGTCTTTGCAATGTAGACACATTTCTCCGGATTATCGGCCCAGCGGTATTGGTTACGCCTAAGTAAGACGTTGCCGCTAACATTGCCTTGGAATCTTCCTAAAAACCGGCCGTATTCAGTTAGGTAACTTATCGAAATATTATTTTCCGCGCAAAAACCAAGAAGATACGGACTGCATAATATATTTCCAAAACAAAC
>CAYSRH010000101.1:1554-7238 GCA_964433245.1 uncultured Bacteroidales bacterium
TTTCCGCGCAAAAACCAAGAAGATACGGACTGCATAATATATTTCCAAAACAAACTATACTTTCAATATTATGAGCCGGAAACTTCGCTTTTCGCTCTCCATCGACTTTAATTACAATACCGTCATTTTCTTTGTGACAATATGTTCCCTGAGTCATAAGATATAGGGTATTTGAATGTCTTTTCACGTTATTACTGCCTCGCAAATCATTTTATTAAAATAACGTTCCGCGGATTTCTTTTTCCCGATAGTTTTAGGTTTACAATATTCAAAAAAACTGCAGGATTTACATTTTTGACTATAAACTGCTTTTGGTGCATTCAAGTTTGGCTGATATAACCCATGGATATCGAGGAATGTTGAGGCAGTTTCATCCCGTAAATCTCGGGAGAATAGAACTTTCGATCTCCGCCGCTCTTTTCCATAAAATAGATATCCATAATCGATTGATTTTTCGGTCATCTCTTCAAGACAGATCGCCTGAGCACAGAGCTGCATCTCATCGCAATTTGTCCCTTTTTCAGCCCCCCTTTTATATTCAACCGGAATGATCTGTTCGAGAACTCCATCTTCATTATGGTAAAATTCAACTACATCAGCCTTTCCACTGACACCTAATGTATACGAACATATTGCAATTCCAAATTCTTGAGCTAACCCTTTCCTTTTTTCCTTATGAACATCATCAACGTGCTGATGAAGTAAACGACCCGAAGCCGTTAAAAAATTTTCAATCCAGATCTCTTCGACGTATGCAAGGTAAAACTGACGTTTACAAAATGCGTAATGCTGAATTGATGAAAGTTGAATAAAATCTTCTTCGGAATACATCTTCATTACGCCAGCTGCCCAAGAGATATCTCAGGCAGCCCCTTTTTATTGTTATTAAAGCAATGTTTCAATTGTTACTCCGGTAAATGGATTTTCCTTTACCGTCACCTCATAATCGCTGAAACTCCTCGGTGGTTTCTCCGTATCCCCTGAACGCTTTAACTCAATCAAATCAAATAATTTATGTGCAGTTGCATTTCCAAGTTTACTTTCGTGTTTAAAAACGAACAGCTTCTGCGGACTCATTTTACCCCTGGAAGCCGATCTGTCATGATCAAACATGTTTTTTAAGGCATCCCATAGTTCATTTAGATCATCCTCTGTAAAGCCGGTTTTCTCAGCAAAATGGGCTGAAATATAACCTTCCGCCCGGTACAAACCGTAAGGAATAAGCGTTTTTTTTCCCATTGTTCTTTCTTTCTCTTTATCCGCCTCTTTTGTTACCGCCATTCGTGTTATAGAAAGCTCACTGGGCATTACCGGATCAATACTGCGAGCAAGATTTAGCTGAACCGGACCTTTTACCTGTCCGCAGTTGATCTCGGTTGTCATTACCGCGCCAAAAGTCCTGATGTCGAAAAAGTTTGTACACATCCATTCAGTCAGCTCTTTCGCTTTTTTTTCATCCTTCGGCAGTTTCTTTGATTCTGGTTTCAGTTTTAACGCTTTATAAGCGAGTTCGTGCTGTGCGTTTAATACACCCTTTTCTTTTACATAAATATGGTACCCTGCTTTATTGCCATGTTTTAGTTCAATATAATTCCGAATCTTACGCTTCAGGCAAACATCCGTAACGATACCTTTGGATGTCTCCGCGTCAATACGGGGAAGGTTACCAGCATCGGGGTCACCGTTAGGGTTCCCATTTTCAACATCGAATAGTAGTACAAACTCATACCTGTTTTTTATTGCTTCCATTATTCACTCCTTTTATTATTTTTCTTTTTTAGTAAAAAAATCCTGCCGCTGATGATAATAGCCGATGGAAAAATCCCCCTGGTCTTCAAGCTTCAATGTTGCCGGAAAATCCGACAAATTATCCATGATTTCGCCGAGAAGTATTTCCTTATATTTAAAATTACCCGGATTCTTTCCTTTCAATTTTTTCTGATGATTTTGTGAAAGTTTTATAAGTGTCGGAAACACCACTTTTGGCGTCGCCGATGCTGATGAAAAATACCTGTCTTTAATCGTCGCATTGATCTCCCCGTCGGCGGAATCCTCTTGGATTTTTTCCAGTACCGCGAATAGTCTTCCGAGACTATAGGGTACACTTTTTCTTTCTTTTTCTAGTGCCACTGTTAACTCCTTATTATAATTTCTGTTTAAAATTGCTTTGATAAATGCAGCCCGGTAAGTTCCAATTTTTTTCTTTCCCTTACTCTTATCATCTTGATCATGCCTTATGCGTGCAATCAACAATGATAAAATATTATTAGGGTATTTCCTTCCGGCCAGTATTGAACGCATCAACGGTCCAGATAGTGTAGGAAGAATATTTTTGGATTCCCTTCTTACCGCCGTTTCCAGGAGAAGCTGCCAGAGAGAAGGTATATGCGTTTCTTTGTCCGGAAACATCTTCACAATTTCCAGATCTTTGATATGTCTCCCAATTTTGTCGGTCATTGCCCTTACCGTATCCACATGCCAAAATCTCACTGATACCCTTGCTGAATTAGGGGCCAAACCTAAAACGAAAAATTTGCTTGAATCATTTAAGTCTTCCGGGACTTTACCTTTCTGTATACTTTTCAAATATATTTCCAAATCTTTTGAGGTTACTTCGTCTCTTTTTTGATTATCGAATACACTACCAAAGAAGGATTCGCTCTTTTTATTATCCTCCGCCCAGAACAATACACGGGTATCTCCCATTAAAATATTATTTGTATTATTGTCGATAAGGTAGTTCAAAGCTCCTGTGAAATAAGAGGCGGAAAGCGAAGATACAGGTGCATTTTCCCCTTTTCTTTTGTTGTATGATTCACCAGCATCAAAATTACAGGAAACCAATGGAATATCATTTTTGCCCCCGACCCCTCTTTTTATAGTAGGATGGATTGAAGTTAAACTGCCAACTTCGCCAGACACAAGGCATAGCCCTTCTTTCAATTTTTTTCCTGTTGCGCTTTTTTTATAATGTTTTCGCCAAATATCAAGAATATTTTGATCATCAAAAATTGTGTGAAAAGCAGATCCCTGCACTTCAAACACTGTGAAGCTATTGAGAAAATCGCCCCAATGCGGATGGTTTCTCATTCTCGTTAGGTTTTCCCGATTTAAACAGAAATGTCTTACTGCTTTCGCCATCGGAAAATCATCCAAGTTCTCACCAATAATTTCATCGATTAATGCGATAAATGCCTTTTGATGGTCAGGGGTTTCTTTTTCAATATTGTCGTCTGATTTTATCCCGATAGTATAATGGCTTTTGTCCCATAGAAAATACGGTTTTATTCCGCTCGCCCGTTTTCCATCAAACTTAGGTACATTGATAATTCTAGGACTAAAATTCTTTTTTTCATCCTTCTCTCGTAAATCCTCAAGATTGATAAACTCACCTTCCTTCGATATTACAATTCGGAAGCTTATTTTTTCCGGTGAAAATCCCGGTTCACAGATATCTATTTCCGGATTTTCGAGAAGCTTTTTGTAATATCTGCTCAATTCCTGTAATATCATCTCAAAATCTCCTCGGAATCGGGATGTGGGACAGACATCAAACCATTATTTAATTTTGCCCTAAAAAATAGAGGCTGTGGATTTCTCTTATCGGAAAAATCAAGATCGAAAAGCATAATGCCAAGATCACGCTCGCCTTGGAGCTTCGAAGTATACTCATCCTTCACGGGTTCAAAGCTACAGCTAAATTCTCGGGTCCCTAAATAGGGTTGGCTAAAACACTGCCCGTTTTCAAGTCTGCGGTTAAACATCTCGAGGTGTTTACCGTCATTCTCATCCCCCATATCCGGTACATACTCAAAATGAGCCTCAATGATGTATGCGACATCCCGTAATAACGTCGAGGCACGCTGTTGCCGAACAGAAGAGTCATCGGCATAGAGGTAGAGCGCCGAATTATCTTTCATAGCAGCGGAAACATTTCTTTCCGCAATTTTAAAACTCACCTCATTCCTTCTCAGGTTGTCAAATTTTACAGGGTTTAAAACTAAAATCGAATCTATGACCCAACGGATGGCCGGTTTCCAGTAAATCGCTTCGATAATTGCGCGGGCCGCTGAAGGGGTCATCACATCGTAACTGACCCGCTCAACTTTCAACTCCGGTCTAGTGAATAAAGCATAATCCCCTTTTACCAATAGTTTTACTCCATAGCTCATTTTTCCTCCTTAAAATACAAGCTTCTCGCTTTCTATAAATTGAGGATCATCCGTAGATAATCCGGTGTGCTTATTATAAATATCCTTATTTGAAAGAACAAAAAATTGTCCATCCCCTCTTGCATCAAATGCTGCGCCCATTCCGACAAGCATTTCATGGACTTTATCCATAACTTGAACCGATAAACGTTGGGCCTTTTTATAATCATTTTTATCCGGGAAATAATATTGATCCTGCAACCTTTCCACTAACGCTTCTCCCTCCTGACCGTATGGGATGATAACCGCCTTTGTAGGCTGACTGATGATCGAGAAATCTCTAGCTATATCTTTAAATGGTATTTGATCAATTTGATTAGCATTCACATTTAGGCGGCCTGTGATATCTTTTTTATCCATCCCGTGTATTCCTGCTCTCTTCCAGTAAAAATCCTCAAAATAGGCATTGATTGCATCAAGGCATAATGGGTCATCTCCGAATTTTTGTAATGTTTTTTCACCTGATTCCGCGCTTTGTCTTAAATGGCCCGGAGGAGGCTGATTTTCTCCTTTAAATACAAAAACATTTCCGCATTCCAGCTTTCCTTCTCGGTTACACCGACCCGCAGCCTGTGCGATTGAGTCAAGTCCAGCAATTGCCCGATAGACCACAGGAAAATCGATATCAACACCAGCTTCAATCAATTGTGTACTCACGACCTTGCAAGGTAAGTTTTTCGAGATCCTTTTTTTGATGATTTTTAATGTTTCTTCCCGATGTTTAGGGCACATGAACGTTGACAAATGAAATATTTCACTATCTTTATCTTGCTTCTGACGGATAGAGTCAAAGATATTCCTTGCATCCCTTCTTGTGTTTACTATTATTAATACTTGTTTTAATGGTAAGACCCTGTCGGAAACAGTTTCGTTTTTCAATGGGTCCGTAATGTAGGATACATGCACACGTTTTAACTTTAGATATAAATCTGCCGGCTCTGGGATAATTTCCGATACGTTTTCCAACGCCGATTTTTTGAGGAATTTTTTGTTATTCAAAGTCGGTTGGGTTGCGGTGCAAAGAACAGCGGTACACCCATAATTATCAACCATCTCGCTGATTATTTCCAGACATGGTTTTAAAAATTCATTGGGAAGCATTTGGGCTTCATCGAAAATTATTACACTGTTTGCTACATTGTGGAGCTTCCGGCAGGAAGAACTCCTGTTACTATGAAACGATTCGAAAAATTGTACGTTAGTAGTTACAACAATGGGGACATCCCAATTCTCACAGAGAAGCCGGTTATGGGCAGTTTCAAGTTTCGGTTCAAGATTGCTATGGTGTTCCAACACAGTTTCTTCCCCAAATATTGATCGAAAAACCGAGGCATTTTGGCTGATAATACTGGTATACGGGATAACATAGATTATTCGGTCAAGGTCATGTTTTAAGCAATGATCAATGGCAAAGGCAACAGATGACTTTGTTTTGCCTCCGCCAGTGGGGACAGTTAAAGAGAAAATACCCTG
>CAYSRH010000102.1:0-7227 GCA_964433245.1 uncultured Bacteroidales bacterium
GAACAATCAACAGCATCACATCATTTGGGAGTATTGAAAGACAAGGGGGTATTAAAATCAAAAAGAGAAGGAAAAAATATTTTTTATTCTTTAAAACATAACAGCATCGGAACAATTATTGATTGTATGAGAAAGTGTTCAGAATAATGTATCTGCAGATTGTTCCGCATAAAAAAACACTGTGCACCTTTTAAAAAATTAATAATTAAACACTTAAATCATTATTATTAAACTAAAAAACTGTCATTAAATTTTGGTGGGGGTTTATTTTAAAACAGGCAAATCAATAAAAAAAGTAGTTCCCTTATCAATAGTGCTTGTATAATGAACTTTCCCTTTTAAATATTGCTCTCCCAAAAGTGCCATACTGTATGTTCCAAGTCCACGGTTTATGCCTTTTGTTGAAAATGAACGTTTGAATAACTGATGTGAAACGGAATCTTCAATAACCGTATTGTTATGTACCGAAAATTGGATGAATGATTGTCCGGATTTTTTTATGTTTAATGTTACTGTTTCGTTGGAATTACTGGCTTCAAGGGCATTTTTGATCATGTTCAGTAAAATTCTTTTTAATAAAAGAGGATCTGAATAAAAAATAATCTCTTCACTTGTATGATCTAATACTATTTCTTTATTATCGACAATGGGGAGATGCATACATTGCTCAATCAGTGCCTGAAGAAAATAAATACTATTAAGTTCCTTATTTTCAACCTTTAAAGTTCCTTTTTCAGCAAGCGACAATTGACGTTGGGCGGAAATTTCTTCAACCAACTGATTGCTGGTTTGTTCCGCAATTTCAAGCAGGTGGTTAAATGAGTCTTTTTCAATTTGAGGGTCCTGCAATAATTCAATGATATTTTGAATATTGCCGGCCGTGTTTAATACATCATGAAAAAAGATATGTTCTAAAGCGTTTTTTCGTTTTTCTTTACTAATATCTTCAAAGATCAGTAAGGTGTAAGTTAATTCTCCGATATTTACCGGAATAGAAATAATACGAAAATCAAAGTTTAATTCTCCGTTTTTTTAATAACGCTCTTTACCCGGGCTTCTTCTATTACCAAACTTGCCTTTTGCTTGCTTTTTATGATGGCCTGATATATGCCGCAATATTGGCAGGAAGATCGTTCCATGCATATTTTGTTGGGATCAGGTTTTTTTGTGTTTTCACATTGAATACCATCTCCCGGTCTTTTTCCGATAAAATCAACAAATGACAGTTTCAGATCTTCATCCAAAATATGTTCATTGGCTGATAATATTTTGTTATTTTCGTCTAATAAAATAATTGCATTGGGGAAAGTCTTGATAAAAGAATCAATCATTTCAAGATAAGAATGAGCCTTATCAGGAGGAATGTAGATGCTTTTTTTATTCGTCATATATCGTAAATTTATACAAACAAAGGTAAAAAGATTATTTAATTATGATGAAATTGATATTATTCTTATATTTTAGTATGATATTCGTTATAAACGACCTATAGACAAAAAAAATGTCAAAAATAAGGATCAATAAGGTTTTTCATTTTGAAATGGCCCATGTTCTTTTCCAGCATGATGGGGCATGTAAAAACATCCATGGACATTCATATAAATTATGTGTTTGTGTCCGGGGAGAGCCAATAGAGAAGTCCGGACACCCCAAGGATGGTATGGTAATTGATTTTGGCATATTAAAAAAGATTGTACAGCAACATATCATTGATATATATGATCATAGCCTTGTATTGAATGCAGCTGCAGATGAAAAATGGCTCAATTCGCTGAAAAATATTTCAACAAAACTTATTATTCATGATTTTCAACCAACAAGCGAAAAATTAGTTGCGTATTTTGCAGAAATTCTTCAAAAACACTTGCCTGATAAGGTGGAGCTTTTTTCTCTTCAATTGCATGAAACGCCTACCGCATATGTGGAGTGGAATGCTGCTGATCAAATTAAAACAGGCAATTCATAACAACAAAACAAATAAATCATAAGGTTGATGACAGAAAACAGCAATAAAAAAATCTTTTTGGTAGATGCTTACGCATTGATCTATCGCGCGTATTATGCTTTTATTAATAATCCCAGGATGAGTTCCAAAGGAGTAAACACCTCTGCTGTTTTTGGATTCGTTAACACACTTTGGGAAATTCTAAATAAAGAAAACCCTTCCCGTATGATTGTGGTTTTTGATCCCCCCGGACTAACTTTTCGGCACGAAATGTATGAACCATATAAAGCACAAAGGGAAAAAACACCGGAAGATATTAAATCGTCAATTCCGTATATAAAAAAAATATTGGATGGGTTTCGTATCAAATGGCTATATGTGGATGGTTATGAAGCAGATGATGTGATTGGTTCATTGGCGGTAAAGGCAGAAAAAGAAGGATATGAATCTTACATGGTAACACCCGATAAAGATTATGGACAATTGGTAACGGATAAAATCAAGCAATACAAACCGCGAAGATTTGGAAATGGAATTGATATTCTGGGTCCTGAGGAGATTTGTGAAAGACATGCTATAAAAGAAACAGTTCAGGTTATTGATATTTTGGCTCTTATGGGTGATGCATCTGATAATATTCCGGGAGCCAAAGGCGTTGGTGAAAAAACAGCCAAAAAATTTATTAAAGAATATGGTTCGGTAGAAAACCTGTTAGCACATATTGATGACCTTAGCGGAAAAATGAAAGAAAATATTCAAAATAATATTGAAAACATCAAAATTTCGAAAGAACTGGTGACCATTAAAACAGATGTGAAAATTTCGCTTAATGACCGGGATTGTCAAATACAAGAACCCGATAAAGAAGCATTAATACATGCTTTTGATGAGTTGGAATTTAGAACCTTTATTGCCCGCTTAACAGGAGGGAAGACTGCTCCGACCAAGAAAAAAAGTGAGGCAGGTGTCACCCAGATGTCTCTTTTCGATCAATCAGAGCCTGCTCCAACAACGATTTATAATATGGATTCTATTGAAAATGTAGCGCATGATTATCAGTTGGTTGAAGATGAAAAAATATTACATGAAATTGTTGGGCAAATAAAAAATTCCGGAGTTTTTTGTTTTGATACAGAAACCACAGGACTCAATCCGCATGAAGCAGAAATATTGGGTATTGCCATTGCTGTTGGTGAAGGAAAAGCTTTTTATGTGCCCTGTAATACTGAAAAATTACCAATGAAAATTATCAGGAATGTTTTATCTCCTTTGTTTGAGGATCCAGAACTTCTGAAAGTGGGGCAAAATATCAAGTATGATATAATTGTTTTACATTATGCAGAAATTGTTGTTGCAGGTCCCTTGTTTGATACCATGCTGGCACATTACCTATTGCAGCCTGAAGCCAGACACAACATGGATTTTCTTGCAGAAACATACCTGAATTACCAAACCGTTTCTATTGAAGAACTTATTGGTAAAAAAGGAGTCAACCAAGGGAATATGAAAGATGTGCCACTTGAAACATTAAAAGAATATGCCTGTGAAGATGCAGATGTAACCTTGCGTTTATTTCATGTCCTGCAAAAAGAAATCCAAAAGAATAACCTGGAAGATATCGCAAATCATATTGAAATGCCCCTTGTATATGTGTTGGCACAAATGGAATGCAATGGTGTATATATCGATAAGGATTCACTCGCTGTATTTGCGGAAAAATTGAAAAAACAACTTCAGGAAGTCGAAAAAAATATTTATGAATTGGCAGACAATAAGACTTTTAATATAGCTTCACCTAAACAATTGGGTGAAGTATTGTTTGATCAGTTGAAAATTGATGAAAAAGCAAAACGTACAAAAACAAAACAATACAGCACATCGGAAGAAACATTGGAAAAATTAAAAGACAAACATCCAATAATAAATAAAATATTAGAATACAGAGGATTAAAGAAGCTTATTTCAACCTACGTGGAAGCACTTCCTTTGTTGATAAATTCAAAAACGGGAAAGATTCATACATCTTATAATCAGTCTGTTACTTCTACGGGAAGGCTGAGTTCTACCAATCCAAACCTTCAAAATATACCGATTCGGGAAGAACAGGGACGTGAAATTCGAAAAGCTTTTGTTTCCTCGGAAAAAGAGCATGTGTTACTGGCAGCAGATTATAGTCAGATCGAATTGCGTATTATGGCCCATTTGAGTGAGGACAAGGCGATGCAAGAGGCTTTTAAAAATAATGAAGATATCCACACAAGTACAGCAGCAAAAATATATGGTGTTCGACCAGAAGAAATTACAAGCGACCAAAGGAGAAAAGCAAAAACTGCCAACTTTGGGATTATATATGGTATCTCTCCTTTTGGTTTATCACAACGCCTCTCTATTCCCCGGGCTGAAGCAGATGATTTGATCAAAGGATATTTTACTTCGTATCCCGGTGTACGTGATTATATGGAACAGGTAAAAGAAAATGCCCGGGGAAAGGGTTTTGTGCAAACAATTTTTGGCAGAAGACGCTACTTGCGGGATATCAATTCTTCTAACGCAATAGTGCGTGGTGTGGCGGAACGAAATGCCATCAATGCACCGATCCAGGGGTCGGCTGCTGACCTGATCAAAATGGCAATGATCCGTATTTATGAAGAACTTAAAAAATCAAAACTTAGCGCAAAAATGATTTTACAAGTGCACGATGAATTGGTCTTTGATGTATCAACAGATGAATTGGATCAGCTTAAAAAGTTGGTTCAAAAAGAGATGGAAAATATCTATAAACTTGACGTGCCATTAATTGTTGATATGGGAGCAGGAAATAGTTGGCTTGAAGCACATTAAAATATCAAATAACAAATATTTATGGAAGGATTCATGTGTAACATCTGTTTTAATCGGAGCAAGTTCAGTAGAACAACTTAAACAAAACATTTTAGCAATAAATAATATTGATTTTACAGATAAAGAGTTACAGGACATTGAAGCTGTTTTAAAGAAGAAATATTAAATTATTTTTACAACAATTTTTTAAAGACTTTTTATATACAACTGTCTTCTAATGTATATCTGTTCTTCTTTGGTTTTACAGACTGAATATTTCGCTATCTTTGGGTCATTGAAGCAATGATTGTTGAGGGGATAAAAATTTGAGTATGCAACAAAAACAATTAGATGATTTTTTTGAAAGAATGCAGCGCCCTGATGCAAAAGCAGAACGTCAACGGGCTATATTATGGACCATTATTGTACACCTTTCACTATTGATTATTATTTTACTTTCTCAATTTGGTGGAGAACCAAGGATAAAAAAGGAACAGGTGATGTTGGTTGATTTTGAAATGGAAGAATATAATGTAAAAGAGGAAATAGAAAAAGAAGAGATGGAGCGAATAGAAATGATTAAGAATATTGTTGCACAAGAGTTATCCAAAGAGTTACGAAATATTCCGGTAAATCAGGCTGCCATAGAAAGAGATGACATCAGTACTGAAAAGTACATGGAGGAACTGGCCAAAGAGTATGATTTCAGTGAACGTTTTGAAGAATCAATGAAAGCCCTGCAAAAAGGAGATATTGCTGTACAACCAGAGGAAAAAGAAGAATTTGAACCCCAGGAACAACAGGAATATACAGGACCGACAACCATTACCTATGAACTGGACAATCGATCGCATCGTTATTTGCATGTGCCTGTGTATATGTGTGAAAGAAGTGGCCGGGTTGTCCTGGATATTATAGTAAACAGAGATGGCAATGTTATAGGGGCTTCAGTAAACACTGCCCAAACAGAGGTGCAGGATCCTTGTTTGTATGATGCTGCCATAGCAGCTGCACGACGCTCGCGCTTTAATATCGACCTCAACGCACCCACACGTCAGACCGGTACGATCAGTTATCTTTTTATGCCTCAGTAGAAAAGATCGGCGTGTCTGTTCTCCCTATCTGCCTAAACTTGCATCTTTATCGAAAAACGTTTATTTTTGTTTTTTACACATGAATTTTTACAAAGATGAATAACTTATTTACACAAGAATTTTGGCTTACGCTAAGCGGACAATTATCGAATTGGTTCATACAGGAGTTTCCCGGCTTGCTAATTTTAGCACTTATCCTGTTCGCTTTTTTTCTTTTAATGAATTTCTCATTGGGAAAAGTTAAAAAGACCTTGCTTCAACGAAGTGAGAAAGAAGAGAAAAGCAATACGCAGGAGACTGAAAAACGAATTAATACACTATTCGGCATTCTTCGGGGATTGGTGAAAGTTATATTCTATGTTTTATTCATCATGGTGTTTTTACATAAGCTCAATGTCAATATCGGTCCCCTATTGGCCAGCGCAGGAATCTTGGATTAGCTGTTGGTTTTGTCGACATTCCAATTTTTCGGGTTATTATAAATGTATTGTTTTATTCTTTTGTATGATATTTCGTTTCGTATAATATGATCGTGAAATCTTGGTTGCCAGGCGAACGCAGGAATTGATTTTTTAATTTCGACAGCGTGCGGATGATATACGATATGTATTTTTAAATTTTTTGGACAAGGGTTATTTCTTATCACACCAACTCAATCTATATAAAACATAAGGATTAAGGTAGTTACGTTTAATTTTAATAGGGTTAACAGGTACAAAAATACATCATTTTTCCAATTATTTTGTTTTGTACGAAAAGGAATGTGTATTTTTAACTAATTAAAATATATAGATGAATCATGACAGACATAAGAAATTATCGCATCTTAGAGATTGGTGAGTACTCCCTCTCTATAATAAATTTATTAGGATTTTTTCTTTTTCTTCTGGCTGTTGTAGCCCTACTTACCGTTCTTAAGAAGATTATTTATCGTTCCTCCAGGCTTGACAATGCTAAAAAATTTTCCCTCTATAAGCTGTTGCAATATACCATAGGGGTTTTTGCGCTGCTTATCAGTTTATATATCCTTGATTTTAAAATTTCTATATTGCTAGCCGGTTCAGCAGCGCTTTTGGTGGGAATTGGTTTTGGTTTACAGCACCTGTTTAATGATTTTATTTCCGGAATCATTATCTTGCTTGAAGGAATTCTTAAGGTGGATGATATCATTGAAGTTAATAACATCATTTATAAGGTGGAAGAAATTAATTTTCGAACCACTACGGTCATCGGACGTGATGAAGATTACGTGATCCTGCCCAACTCGGAATTAACAAGCAACATAGTGGTTAATTGGACACACAGCCGGGTTTCTTCTCGATTTAAAATTTCGTTAGGGGTGGACTATGCTACAGATGTGGTTTTACT
>CAYSRH010000103.1:0-7226 GCA_964433245.1 uncultured Bacteroidales bacterium
GATATCTGTTCCGTAAATTCTTGTTTTATCAAACAATCCCAGTTCATGCAAAAGTATCATCATGGAATATACTTCTTGTCCTGAAGAACAACCAACATGGAGAATATTAATATGTTTCTGCTGCTTGTATTTTGGGAGTATTTTAAACCGGATGCTTTGCCATATTTCCGGATCTCTGAATAACTCTGTTGTGTTAACCGTAATTTGTTTAATGACCTGTTCTGAAAAATCTTTATCAGTTTTAATTTTAGAAATCAACTTATTTATATCAATTTTGTGATCGGTCAATACTTTTGTTAAGCGGCGGTTGAGCGATTTTGCCGAATAATCACTGAAATCATATTCGGAATATGTTTTCAATGTGCGGTTAAAGAGGAGTATATCTTGGTCAGTTACATTCATTGATTGCCTGGTATGAAAAAAACAAACAAAACACTTGCCATTTATGGTATTCAAGATAGTGTTGCATCGTCAACTCCTTTTAACGTACATGACCATGCTTTGGTTTTGTTTGAAAACGGAAAAATAAACAATTTTATCCAACTTGAACGTCTCTCGGGAGTTAAATCAGATAATAATATGCGGGAATGGATCTACCCTGTATTACAGAAAATGGGGATAACAGGCAGGGATGACGTTGATTTTGTTTTTACAGATAATGTTTTGGGACGTTCATTTATCAATGACATAGGGAATATTCGTTTTGAAATATCCCCTGCAGTATCAATTAAAAATAACATTGAAAAAGGCAGAATGCATTGGCTGGATCATCACCGTCCGGCATATCTCTTAAATCATGAGTTGTCTCATATTTATAGCTGCACCCCTTTTTTTGGCGATTTTGAGGAATCTTCTCTTATGGTACATTTTGACGGAGGTGCCAGTCTGTCTAACTTTTCTGCCTGGCAAAGAAGAAAAGGAAAAGATATTCTTCTCGAAGCCGATTGGGGTTTAAAACCAATTACTGCTATGTGGAATGCCAACGCTTTGATTTTTCACATCGTAAATGCTGACAGGCATAATCACCTTTCTGTTCCGGGAAAACTAATGGGGCTGGCTGCTTATGGTGAGTATTCGAAAAAAATACATACATGGCTTGAAGAAAATGATTTTTTTGCTTCTATATGGAGAAAAAATTCTATCTTTTTTGAGAAAGCGAATAGGAAATTTGCATATTCAAAAAAAAGTTTTTCGACGGAAGATTCATTTATTCAGGATATTGCAGCAACAATCCAGGAAATCTTCTGCAGAAAGTTAGAAAGTCGAATGCAATCTTTGTTTCATTTGACAAAGGCCAAAAGGGTATATTACACGGGAGGTTCTGCATTAAATATTGTTGCCAACCGGCGTATTCTTGAAAACAGTGGTTTTCAGGAACTGTTAATTCCCCCCTGCGCAAATGATTCAGGACTTGCCCTTGGTGCCGGAGCTTATCTGGAATTAAAGAAACACGGATATGTGCAAAAGGTATCTCCATACCTGAATAATTTTGGTTTGTTACCCGCCACTTTATGTTTTAATGACATTCCTCTTATTGCCGAATGCTTAATAAATAAGAAAGTTATAGGTGTTGTTAACGAATCAGGAGAAATTGGTCCCAGGGCATTGGGAAATCGAAGCATACTGTCCCTTGCCAATGATAAAGACTTGTCGCGAAAGGTAAGCATGGAAATAAAGGGGCGGGAGTGGTACAGACCCCTGGCTCCTGTGGCATTAGAGGAGTCTCTGAAAAAATATACGGGAAAGTGTGATGTTCCTCTTATTGCTGATTATATGTTAATGGAGTATCCGGTAAAAAAACAATTTCATCAGACCCTGGCCGGAGTGGTTCATCATAATGGAACAGCTCGTTTTCAATGCATCAGGAATGAGAAGCAGAATCCTTTTTTATATCGCCTGTTGTTATTTCTTCTCAAAGAATATAATGTTGGTGCATTAATTAATACTTCATTTAATTACAGGGGCGAACCTATTGTCCATACATTTGAACAAGCGGAGGTCTCTGCAAAAAAAATGCACCTGGATGCGATTGTGTTGAATGGGAAAATGAAAATTATTAAAGAAGAATAAGGATTATCACAGGTTTGTTTTATCTTTGAACGAAACAAGAGTATCTGTTAAATATTGAAAAATATGACATATGACATTTGGTATTGTTAATTTTCCGGGATCCACAGGGGTTGATGATTTGTGTTATGCATTGCAGGAAATGCTGGATCAAAAAGTTGTAATTGTCTGGCACAAAGATACAGTGCCTTCAGGTATAGATATCCTGATTCTGCCCGCAGGCTCATCGTTCGGAGATGACTTACGACCCGGGGCAATGGTCAAATTATCTTCTGTTATGGACAGTATCATACAATATGCAGACAAAGGTGGTATTGTGTTGGGTATATCCAATGGATTTCAAATACTATGTGAAGCAGGCTTATTACCGGGAACCTTCTTGTTGAATGATTCATTAATCTACACATGTAAAAATTGTCATATTAAAGCTGATAATAACCATTCACTTATCAACCGGTATGTAGAAAAAGAAAAGGTTTTAAATATTCCGGTTTCTATAAAGTATGGCAGGTATTATGTTGATGAAGGTACCTTAATAGAAATGCGACAAAATGATCAGATCACTTATCGCTATTGTAACGAATATGGAAAATCAACTGAACGTTCAAATCCCGGAGGAGCTGTTGAAAATATTGCAGGAATATGTAATGCGGAAAAAAACATATATGGAATTATCCCTGTTCCCGAAAGAGCTGTAGATGATGAGCTGGGGAATACCGATGGGAAATTAATATTTCAATCGTTTCTTTAAACCAACACCTCAAATGTGCCTTGTATGAGAATTGTTTTTTTTGTTCTTTCTTTTCTCCTGCTTTCAAGTAATGTTTTTTCACAGTTTCATGACAGTTTATACATGGCACAGGAAGATACACTCGCCGGATACCTGATCAATGCCAGAGATGCCCGTGATACTTCTGTCAGAAATTACTATGTTGACAAAGCATTGGATATGTTTGATACAGTTATGTATGACTGGGAAAGTATTTATTTTCTTTTTGATAATCTTCCGGTTGAAAAATCTTATGCATCAGACAGTTCGTTAAGAATTTTTTCATGGAATTATTTGTTGCCGGGGGGGAGGTATCAGTACCATGCAGTCGTACAGGTTTATGATACAGTTAGACATTATTATAATTATTGGATACTAAAAGATGTAAGAAAACTGGATACTTCAATTGTGACAGATACCAATTGGTATGGGGCTTTGTATTATGATATTATTTCATACGAATACAGAGAAAATGTTTTTTATACGCTGTTGGGAGTTGATTTTAATGATCTTTTTATCTCAAAGCGCATCATTGATATGTTGCGGATTGATTATGAAAATGGACGCTTGCTATTTGGAGCACCTCTTTTTTTTAGGGAAAGTAACTGGCATAATCGTATTGTCTTTGAATATAGTGCACAGGTTTCCATGACTTTACGTTATAATGAAGAATTGGAAATGATTATTTACGATAATTTGGAACCAAGGGAATCCCGATACCGAGGAAATCATGAGTTTTATGGTCCTGACATGACTTTTAGCGGACTCAGGCTTCGTTTTGGCAGGTGGGATGAGGTGAAAAACATTGATGTTGACCCTGACACCTTCAAATAAACTGACGGCTGCCTTATTGGCAGAAATTATTTTTGGCATGTTATTTGATTGCCTTGCAAAAAAAAGTATTAACACTTAAATTTTATTGAAGTCATGCAAAAAGGTCATATTAATGTAACAACACAGAACATTTTTCCTATAATTAAAAAATATCTTTATTCGGAACATGATATTTTTCTTCGTGAGATCATTTCCAATGCGATTGATGCCACACAAAAACTTAAAAAATTATCTTCTGTCGGAGAATTTTCCGGTGAGCTTGGTGATATATCCATCAGGGTGTCAGTGGATTCTAAAAAGAAAACCATAACTGTTACAGACAGGGGAATAGGAATGACAGAAGAGGAGGTGAATAAATATATTAATGAACTGGCTTTTTCCAGTGCCAATGACTTTTTAGAAAAATATAAAGACCAGGCCATTATCGGACATTTTGGACTGGGATTCTATTCTTCTTTTATGGTTTCTAAAAAAGTAGAGGTCATCACCAAATCATATAAGGATGATGCCAAAGCTGTGAAATGGAGTTGCGAAGGAAATCCTGAATTTGTATTGGAGGAAACAGAGAAGAAGGACAGAGGAACAGATATTATTATGTATCTTGATGACGAGTCCAAGGAATTTGCAGATGAAAATAAAGTAGAAGAACTGCTTAATAAATTTTGTAAATTTCTTCCTGTGCCAATTATTTTTGGGAAAGAGAAGGAGTGGAAGGATGGAAAAATGGTTGAGACAGAAAAAGATAAGGTAATTAATGACACCGAACCTTTGTGGACGAAAACTCCCGCTGATCTGAAAGACGAAGATTATAAAGAGTTTTACAGAAAACTCTATCCCATGGCAGATGAGCCGCTTTTTCACATTCATTTGTATGTTGATTATCCTTTTAACCTGACAGGGATACTATATTTTCCAAAAATCAAAAACAAACTTGAAATACACAAAGACAAGATTCAGCTTTATTGTAATCAGGTTTTTGTTACTGATTCCGTAGAAGGAATTGTTCCTGAGTTCCTGACTTTGTTGCATGGGGTCATAGACTCTCCCGATATACCGCTCAATATTTCCAGAAGCTACCTTCAAACGGATGCAAACGTAAGAAAGATATCTTCGCACATTAACAAAAAGGTGGCAGACAAGCTGAACGAGATTTTTAAAAATGAGCGTTCTGAGTTTGAAAAAAAATGGGATGACCTCAAAATTTTCATCGAATACGGTATGTTGAGTGATGAAAAATTCTATGAGCGAGCAGAAAAATTTGTATTGCTGAAAAATACGGATGGAAAGTATTTTACTGTTGATGAATACAAAAATATTATAAAAGAAGGACAGACCAATCATCAGGGAGAACTTACCTGTTTGTACACAACCGATCAGGAAAAACAACACAGCTTTGTTCAAGAAGCCAAAGAGAAAGGTTATGATGTATTGCTGATGGATGGTTATCTCGATGCTCCATTTATCAACCACCTTGAGCAAAAACTGGAGAAAATAAAATTTGTCAGGGTGGATGCTGATACAGTTGAAAATCTGATTCAAAAAGAAGAAAATAAAAAAGCCGCATTGACAGATATTGAGCGGCAACAAATTTCACCTGTTTTTGAAAGCCAACTGCCCAAAGAAAAAGGTCATTTTATCGTTGGATTTGAAAGCCTGGGGAAAAATGCCATGCCTGTTGTGATCACTCAGTCTGAGTTTATGCGAAGGATGAAGGATATGTCCGAAATTGGCGGCGGTGGCATGAATTTTTATGGCGAAATGCCCAGTTCCTATAATCTTGTTGTGAACCTTGATCATAAACTGGTAAAAAAAGTTATTACGGAAAGAGACAAAAAAATGGGTGATCAGTTGAAAAATATCAGCGAAAAATTGCAAAATGTCCGCAAAGAGATGGAAGACCTCAATACAGAATTAAAGGACAAAAAGGAAGAGGAAATCGAGCAGGCTAAAAAAGATCAAAAAGAGGAATTGTCAAAGAATGAGTCGGCTTTGCTTGATGAACAACGCAAACAGCTTGAGGATTTTGGAAAAGACAATGCCGTGATCAAGCAACTAATAGATCTTGCATTGCTTTCTAACAATATGTTGTCAGGAGAGAACCTGACCAGATTTGTAAAACGAAGTGTTGATATGATTAAGTAGTGAGTTGACTTTTAGTTAATTATGAATACATGGGTGATTTCGGGATTTTTTCTCGTACGGAACTATTACTGGGGAATGAGGCAATGAATAAGATGACACAAAAACGTGTCATCCTATTCGGTCTTGGTGGTGTGGGTAGCTGGTGTGCGGAAAGCCTTGTGCGAACGGGCGTTAAATACCTTACCCTGGTTGATTCTGACAGGGTGTGTATCACCAATGTAAACAGGCAACTACAAGCTACCTCCAAAACCGTGGGAGAGGTGAAGGTGGATGCATTGAAAAAACGCTTGCTGGAGATCAATCCCGAGGTCCACATTGAAGCCCTACAAAAGGTGTATTGTGCTGATAATTCGCATGAATTTACACTTGATTCTTACGATTACATTATTGATTGCATTGACAATTTACAACACAAGCTCGATTTAATACGTAAAGCGACACGCACCCATGCGGTTTTCTTTTCCTCCATGGGGGCTTCCCTGAAGATGGATCCTACACAGATTAAGGTGGCCGAGTTTTGGGATGTGCAGCGCTGCCGCCTGGGTTTTATTACACGTAAAAAAATCCGCAAAGGAGAACTGCCGGCGAAAAAGTTTCTTTGTGTTTACAGTGAGGAGCGCCTCGAGAATAAGGGTACATTCACGTCTTGTGGTGTTGACACCTGCCTGTGTCCGAAAACTGATGATGAGGTGGGAGATCCGTCCCTGGCGGATCATGAATGGGGTAGTCAGAAGGCTGTCATTAATGGCACCATGCCGCATATCACTGCGATTTTTGGCTTTACCCTCGCCGGTCTGGTGATTCAGGATATTTGTTCTAAATAAGAGATGCCTTGTGCTATGCAAAATCCTTGACAATAAAACGCCAGGGGATATCCCGCCAATAAGGTGTTGCATATTGAATGCCCACCCTTGGATGCTGTGTAAATGAGAGCACCGGATTATTGTCTTCTACCCATATCTTTTCTGAGCTCGTCAGGTCTTCATCATAAAAATCCCGGCTGATATGCAGGTCGCGGGTTAACTTTCCCGGTCCATTAATGCCTTCAACGCCACGGATGAGAATCGCTTGCGGATCGTCTTTTTCGCCGGTAACAAAATTCAACATATGGTACATGCCGTAGATGAGGTACATGTAAATTTTTCCTCCATGTTCAAACATGACAGCATTCCTTTTTGTCTTTCCCTTGCTGGCATGGCAGGCACCGTCATCTATGCCCCTGTATGCTTCTATTTCTGTTATTCGGAATCTTGCGATGTGCCCATCGTCATATTTTCTGACTAAGTATTTTCCCAGTAACTCCGGGCACACCTCCAGTACATCACGTTGAAAGAAGGATGCATTGAGTCGCTTTGTCTTGTTATCATCTGGTTTCGGCATAGTTGCGATTGCTGTCTTTCGTTCTATTCGTTGC